>JAJFGT010000047.1 GCA_021776015.1 Alphaproteobacteria bacterium | reverse complement strand
TATTGCGGCCTATGATCCAAAAGCGATGGGTGAGGCTAAAAAACATCTCGTAGATGTAGATTGGAAAGACAATTCTTATGATACCGTTACGGATGCAGATTGCCTTGTCATTTTGACAGAGTGGAATGAATTTAGAGCATTGCAGATAGATCGTATAGAACAGTTAATGAAAACACCCTGTCTTGTCGACCTTAGAAATATTTATACCCTTGATGAGATGAAAGAACGAGCAGTTCGTTATGTGTCAATTGGGCGTCCCGTTATTGATAATTTGAAAGTCTCGCTTTCTTCTCTTAAATCTGTAGGATAGAATAGATTTGAAAGAAAGTTTATAATATGACAGATCGATATCTCGACGACCTTGAAGCCCAATCTATCTATATTCTAAGAGAAGCCTTTAGCCAAATCAAACCGTTGGGGATGCTTTGGTCAGTAGGAAAAGATTCTAATGCACTCCTATGGTTGGCGCAAAAGGCATTTTATGGGAAAGTTCCATTTCCTGTGATTCAATTGGATACAGATATGGAGCTACAGGAAGTTTATGACTTTCGGGATAGAATGGTCAAAGAGTGGAGCTTAGATCTTAAAATTGAGAAGTGTCCCCCAGAAGAAGAAATGGATTCAACACTTTCTCCTGCAACACGTGCAGCAACACGAAAAACAGAAGGCCTTAGAAATCTTTTACGAGACAGTAAATATAAGGGTATTATCCTTGGAATTCGTCGTGATGAACAATCTATGAGAGCCAAAGAACGAGTCTTTTCGCCACGTGGTTTAGATGGAAATTGGGATTTTAAAAATCAACCAACAGAAATTTGGGATCAATATAAAACAGAATGTCCTGATGGATGTCACATTCGTATTCATCCACTTTTGGCATGGACAGAAATTGATATTTGGCGTTATACAAAACGAGAACAGATTCCTGTCGTTCCCCTTTATTTTTCTCAAAATGGAAAACGTTACCGTTCTCTTGGAGAGAAAAATATTACATTTCCTATCGAAAGCATGGCTTCTAACATTGATGAGATTATAGCTGAGTTGGAGATAACAAAAACATCTGAACGATCTGGGCGGTCTATGGATCATGAAAGTGAAGACAGCTTTGAAATATTACGAACTGGTGGTTACATGTGAGGATAAAATTATGAAAGATAGACAGTTATATGAGAAACTCCGTATTGTAATTGTTGGGCATGTGGATCATGGAAAATCCACACTCATTGGACGCTTGCTTTATGATACAAATAGCCTTCCTGATGGATCTTTTGAAGGAATGGAAAAGGCATCTAAAAAAAGAGGGGATGTCATGGAATGGTCATTTCTATTGGATTCATTTCAGGCAGAACGAGATCAGGCCGTAACCATTGATACAACACAAATTAATTTTACTCATAACAATCATAAATATGTGATTATTGATTCACCTGGGCATACCGAATTTTTGCGTAATATGATTTCAGGTGCAGCTCAAGCTGATGCAGCAATTCTTGTTGTTGATGCTGATGAGGGTGTTCAAGAACAAACAAAGAGACATGCTTATTTACTGAGCATGTTAGGCCTTCGTCAGGTGGCTGTTGTTATTAATAAAATGGATAATGTTGATTATGATATTAAAATCTATGAAAAGATTGCTTCTGATGTTGCCTCTTTTCTAAAAAGTATCAATATTCGACCTACAAAAATTGTACCTATTTCTGCAAGAAATGGCGATATGATCGTGACACGTGGTGATCATCTTGACTGGTACGAAGGTCGCCCTCTTTTAGATGTTTTAGAAGGTTTTGATCCTTCTCGTCCTCCTATTGCACGTGACATGAGGTTTCCTGTACAGGATGTGTATCGTTCGGAAGAAAAGCGTGTGATTGTTGGGCGCGTAGAAAGTGGAATTGTAAGAACAGGGAGTAAGATTTTACTATCTCCAACAAATGAAGATGCAACAATTGTATCTATTGAG
Organism: Alphaproteobacteria bacterium; assembly: GCA_021776015.1. Taxonomy (GTDB): domain Bacteria; phylum Pseudomonadota; class Alphaproteobacteria; order Micavibrionales; family Micavibrionaceae; genus UBA1850. The sequence continues at coordinate 3,054 of JAJFGT010000047.1, read as the reverse complement.
AAATGGCCAAAGGGTAAGATTGAAAAGGTTGAAGCCAAAGCTGGAGAATGTATTGGAATTACATTGGATAAACCAGTTTTTGTTGAGCGAGGACATGTTATAAGCCTTCCTAAAACGCCTCCTATGCTTTCAAATGTTTTTCGAGTTCATCTTTTTTGGCTCTCTAAAAAACCACTGAAAGTGGGAGATGTCTACAAGATATCTTTGAGTACATTTAAATGTTTTGCAACGGTTCAATCAATTGATCGAGGAATTGATACGAACGATTTATCTTTTCAAGAAAAAGCAGAACAAGTGGGACGTAATCAAGTGGCAGAAGTGACACTTAGAACTCATGATATGATTGCTTTGGATCCTTATGAGAATAATTATAAAATGGGGCGTATTGTTCTTTATGACGCAGGGGAAGTCTGTGGAGGAGGGACAATTAGCATGGAAGATTACGCGGATCAGCGTCGTTTACAAAAACCTAAATCAGAGAATATACAAAAAGTTGATCATTTAATGTCTTATAGTCGTCGTGTGGCTCGAAATGGTTATGGTGGTGGGGTTTTCTGGTTGACGGGGCTTTCTGGGTCTGGAAAATCCACCTTAGCAATGGAAGTAGAGCGTATTTTATTTGATAAAGGATATCAAACCTATGTTTTGGATGGAGACAATGTTCGCCATGGTCTCAATGCTGATCTTGGGTTTTCACCAGAGGATCGAGCCGAAAATATTCGGCGTGTTGGAGAGGTTTCTTCTCTAATGGCATCTGCTGGTATTATTTGTATTACGGCTTTTATCTCTCCTTATCGGTCTGATAGGAATAGAGCCCGAGAAAGTTCTCCAAACCATTTTCATGAAATCGCAATTTCAGCGTCACTTCATACGTGTGAAGAGAGGGATTCTAAAGGGCTATATAAAAAAGCTCGTAAAGGAGAAATCACTGATTTTACAGGAATTAGTTCTCCTTATGAAGTTCCTGAAAATCCAGATCTAACAATTAATACAGAAGTGAATAACATAGAAACATGTGTCTCTCAAATTGTGGCATATATAGAAAATAATATAAAATTAACGACAGAAGAATTAGATTTAGCAGGTCTTGAAAATCTTGAGGAGAAAATCCGTGTCCACTGACCGCATACTTCTTCATCTTCCTGCATTGTGTAACCAAATTCGACGTATTGCGATTGATGTAGGTGAAATTATTCTCACTCATTTTGATGAGAGTGGATTTCAAGCAACACAGGAGAAAAAAGATGGATCTTCTGTGACTATTGCCGATCAAGAGGCTGAGGATTTTATTGTAAAGGCTCTGAAAGAGATTGCTCCGGATACACCAATCATTGGAGAAGAGCTTTTCTCGCGAGGTGAGGCTCCAGATATTTCAAATAGCTCTTATTTTTGGCTTGTTGATGCATTGGACGGGACAAAAGAGTTTATCTCGGGAAGTGCAGATTTTACAGTCAACATTGCTCTTATTAAAGATAATGCCCCTGTTTTAGGTGTGGTGTATGCCCCGTATTATGAGGAGTTATATGCAGGATTTGGAGAGGGAACTGCAATTCGTTGGAATAATGAAAGCAAACAAGATAAATCTATTCGTACGCGTAAAATGCATTCAAAAGGGTTGACCGTTTCTGTTAGTAAATCCCATGATTCAGGTACACGGCTTGAGGAGTTTTTATCACGCTATAAAGTCGCTAAACTTTTGAGACGAGGAAGTTCTCTCAAAATTTGTATGGTTGCGGCAGGAAAGTCTGACTTTTATCCTCGTCTTGGGCCAACATGTGAATGGGATATCGCTGCTGCAGATGCTGTCATTCGTGCTGCGGGTGGAGCGATTACAGCATTGGATAAGAAACCAATGCTCTATAAAAAAGATACCCAAACATTTCTCAATCCTGAGTTTATTGCATGTTCAAAAGATTTTTTATCTGGGTATGAAAGTGAGTAAAACTTTTTAAAACTGAAGTTTTACAACTTTTTTAACTTGAGGAAGAGCATCGATTTGCTCAAAGAGTGATTCTGAGATTTGTGTATCTAAAGAAACCAATGCTACAGCGTGTTTACCGTCTTCCAAGCGTCCCAAGCAAAAATCAGAGATATTGTGCCCTGCATTTCCAAGGGCTGTTCCCAGATGTCCAATGAATCCAGGGGTGTCATCATTGTAAACATAGAGCATGTTCTGTCTTAATGCTGCTTCAATAGGAACACCCTCAATATTAACAATTCGAGGTTCTTTTCCTGTAAAGAGTGTTCCTGTCACATTATGAGTTCCCTGATCACTATGAACAATGACATTGATAAGAGATCGATGCTCTTCTGCTGATTCATCATAGCTTTGTTTAATGTCAATGCCTCGTGATTTTGCAACCTGCAGGGCGTTGATCATATTGATCGTTGTGAGTTGTCCTTTGAGGAGATGCGCAATAATTGTGGAGGTAATAGGATCTGTATTGATCTGTGTGACAGACCCATGATACTCAATCTCAACGGATTGAATGGCACCATCATTAATTTGACCTTCTAAATCTCCAATTTGAGCTCCAAGTTTGATATAGGGTTTCAAACGAGGGGCTTCTTCGGCAGATAAAGACGGCATATTGAGAGCATTTGTAACAGCACCATTGATGAGAAAGTCAGAAATTTGTTCTGCCACTTGGAGCGCGACATTAACTTGTGCCTCTGTTGTAGAGGCACCTAAATGTGGAGTGCAAATAACATTCTCATGACCAAAGAGAGGGTTCTCTATAGCAGGCTCAACTTCAAAGACATCCAAAGCCACCCCTGAAACTTTTCCAGAGTCTAAAGCAATTTTTAAATCAGATTCGATAATAATTCCACCACGCGCACAATTTATGATTCTGACACCGTCTTTCATCTGTTTCAGGGTTTCTTTATTAATAAGTCCTGCTGTCTTCTCATTTTTTGGAACATGAATCGTAATAAAGTCAGACCGTGTCAAAAGCTCTTCTAAAGAGAGTTTCTCAACACCAATTTTTTGAGCATGCTCATCTGTTAAAAAAGGATCGAAAGCAATGACTTTCATTTTTAGTCCTAAGGCTC
>JAJFGT010000046.1 GCA_021776015.1 Alphaproteobacteria bacterium | reverse complement strand
ACCTTTCGTTACGTCAGGCCACTATTTATGGCGGTGTAAAACAAAAACCACAAATTCAAACCATGTCTGAGGGCGTTGACTTACTTATAGCCACTCCTGGTCGGTTGCTTGACCTCATGCAGCAAGGCCATATTGATCTTGGGTTGGTGACGCATTTGATTTTAGATGAAGCAGAACGCATGTTAGACATGGGCTTAATCAGGGATATCAGAAAAATTATGGCAAGAATTCCACAGAAAAGGCAAACACTGCTCTTTTCCGCGACAATGCCTAGCTCTATTAGTATGTTGGCTAACAGCCTGTTGAGTAACCCTAAGAAGGTTAATGTCACGCCAGAGGTTATTACAGTCAGAAAAATCAAACAAAGCCTTTATAGGGTTTCTAAAAAAAACAAACGCGCGTTATTGGCGACCTTACTTCAAAATAAAGATATTTCTAAGACGATTATTTTTAGTCGAACCAAGCATGGGGCCAATCGTATTGTAAAAGAGCTTGAACATGCGGGTATTTCTACTGCTGCTATTCATGGTAACAAATCACAAACTGCCCGACAAAAAGCACTAGACGCATTTAAAAAAGGTGAGATTAGAACGTTAGTTGCTACTGATATTGCTGCACGTGGTATTGATGTAGATAATATTAGTCATGTGATAAATTATGACCTGCCGTCCGAGCCAGAAAGCTATGTGCACCGTATTGGCCGCACGGCACGAGCGGGCACCAAAGGAACGGCTATTTCATTTTGTGACGAAACAGAAGGTAAGCTTTTGAAGCTTATCGAAAAAATTATTAAGTTTCAGATACCGGTAGTACAAAGCCCTGACCTTTTAAAGTTGGCACCTATTGCAGAAGAAACCCAAGAGCCTAAAATTGTCGTTAAAAAGAAAACTAATAATGCGTTCCAAAAGAGTGAAATCAAAAGACAACGTACTCGCCTTGGTAAAAATAGAAGGTAATATTTTGTTGTTATTATTTGTTTGGATAATTCTCATGACCTGAAGATCGTAGGTTCAAATCCCACCTTAGAACCTAATCGCTGGAAGTGGCTTCAAGAGACTCAATTGCCAAACTGTATAGGGTCGCCATTTTTATCAAAAGCTAGAAAATTGGAAAGATTACCTCCTTTTTCTACAGTTTGAACCATCATTTCTAGTGGCTTTGTCGCTTCATCAGAAGTAGGAAGAATACCATTCTTACCAGAAAGGCACGCTACTAATACAATTTGCCAGTTTTTTTCTATGCTCTCAGATTCTGTCACTAAATCGGTAAAGCTACCTAGCTCATCCAAAGCTTTGTCGACGCACATGACTGATTCTAACTCGCCCCCTTGACCAGAATGAAAATTAATTGCCTCTTCATCTTTATGATCTTTTGGTAGAGATGTTTTTAAAAAAACGAATAGTAAACGTTGCGGCTCCGCCTGTTTTTTTGCGACTGATAGCAGGGATTCATAATCGGTGATATTAATTGTATACTCCTTTTAGTTTACTAACGTTATGTTAGAGGTAAGCGATGCCTGATTGTGATGGATAGCGCCTGTCTATTCAAGAGAAATGATCTAGACGCTTCTTGTTTTAGGGCTTAACAATACAGAGAATCCTTTTAAATGCTTAAAAAATAGACTGAGGACGAGCCACTATGACTGATGAAACCACTACACCTATGGGGCTTTTTGAACGCTATCTCTCGCTGTGGATCGGTTTGTGTATTGCGGCTGGTGTCGGTTTAGGGGTTGTGTTGCCTGACTTATTTCAGGCCATTGCCAACATTGAGTATGCCAGCGTTAACCTTGTTGTCGCTGTACTCATCTGGGTGATGATCTACCCCATGATGGTGAATGTTGATTTTACCTCACTCAAGGATGTGGGGAAAAAGCCCAAAGGGTTGTGTATTACACTTGTCGTAAATTGGCTTATCAAGCCGTTTACGATGGCGGCACTAGGTATTCTGTTTTTTGAGCATATCTTTGCAGGGATTGTAGAGCCGGAAACTGCCAAGGAATATATCGCTGGAATGATTTTGCTCGGCGTTGCTCCTTGTACTGCAATGGTATTTGTATGGAGCCAGCTTGTGCGCGGTGATGCGAATTATACGCTCGTACAGGTATCTATTAACGATATTATTATGGTGTTTGCTTTTGCGCCTATTGCCGCTCTTTTGCTCGGTGTAACGGATATTATTGTGCCGTGGGAAACGCTCCTTCTTTCAGTTGTTCTCTATATTGTTATCCCGCTTGTTGCTGGGTTCGTTACACGGAAGAATCTGGATAGTTCAGACAATCACGAGCACATTGCCAAGTTTACAGCGAAGATTAAACCTTTCTCAATTATGGGTTTGCTGGCAACGGTTGTACTGCTGTTTGGCTTTCAAGCGGAGACAATCATTGATAAACCTCTGGTGATCCTTCTTATTGCTGTGCCGTTGCTAATTCAAAGTTACGGTATCTTTGCGATTGCTTATGGTTGGGCTTATTTTTGGCGCGTTCCATTTAAGACAGCCGCCCCCGCCGCTCTCATTGGTACATCTAATTTCTTTGAGCTAGCTGTGGCTGTAGCAATTAGTTTGTTTGGCCTACATTCTGGTGCAGCATTGGCAACAGTGGTAGGGGTCTTGGTAGAAGTGCCTGTGATGCTATCGCTAGTGGCCTTTGCCAATAAAACTAGAGGGCACTTCACTTAAATAGTGCATCAGTAATTGGACAATCTGGCGTTTTATTGCCTTCATCTCTGCACCGCTCAAAGCCCATTTCTTGCGGATAACTTTTTACGGTACAGAAACTGATTTTGTGTGATGGGTATGTTTAACATCAATGGTTTAGCGCCTATATTTGCTTGCTACCCCAGTAAATGTAATGATCGTCTGATCAACGGGAATATAACTATTCATCCGCTTAAGGGATATCTTTGCCAATCCATCACGAAATGTGATTTCTTCTCCAGCATTAAGTTCCCAAGTGAGCGTCTGTCCATCTACTGATGGTTTAGGGGTTGAGGTTAAGATACCGTCTTCTGCTTGTTCTGTTAATGTCATTACAATCTTAACAGGTTGTGATGCTTTAAGAACGCGCACCCACTCACGATTATACTTATGCCCCATATAATACCAATAAGGTGTTATCCCAAGCTGGCTTGCAGCAGACTTAACATCATTATACTTTCCGTCGATTTTACCAAGGTGAATAGGATTGTTGCCAATATGAGGGAGAGTTGCCTCTATTGTTAAAGTCTGACCTTCGGCGCCCATAAACATTGAACGGATATCTTTGTAAAAACGTGGGTCGCTTGCCTCTCCTAACGGGGTAAACACATCTTCAAATGCGTCTCCATTTTCTATAAGGTTTTTAGCATCATGAGGATGAATGAGTTCACCATTTAGATCAGTTGTCACGTAACCATAAAAAGGATCAACCAAGATGTCTCTGTCTTCATTGGGGAGAGTAACCAGTAATGCAGAATGTCCGCCCGAGTTTGTAACCATATTCCGCTGTACGGATGAAAAGCCTTCTTGTTTGAGAATAAAAGCAAGCATTCGTGAGGCATTGTCACAATACCCCTGTTCCATATGTGTTTCTATTACGCCATCCCCTAAGCGTAGGAATGAAGGGAGCCGATCATTTGTAATGTAGCCACGAACTTTGAGTAGAGGAATGGTCGCTGGGTCTTTATGTTGAAAGCTATTGAAGATTTCACGGGCTATGGCGATTACTTTTTGATCGTCAGATACTGGAGAGCTCTGGCCGTAAGAATACGCTGAGGCAATAACAGCAGATGCTTTTTTATCTGCCTGTGCTGTTACAGTGGATTTAACGATTAACCACCCCAAAATACCTAATATGGCCAGAACAAAACCAGAGATAAATGCAAACTTTATAAGCTTTTTAAACATAGAGCTTGAATAACGTATTTTAAATGCGTAATCAATGAACTTAGTATTCAAAAAAATAGGTATAAAGAGAAACTCAATATGAAATATTTTAAAAAGACATATGTTGTATCTGTAGTCACTATTCTACTCCTTATCGCTGCTGGAATTATAGGTCTTGATGAATTCAAAAAATATCAAAAAAAGCAGGATGAGTTAAAAAAAGTAGAAAAGATTGTTACTTTAATTTTTGAGAATAAAGAGGAAAGAAACTTTCATGAGGACACGAATACAATCCGTCAGTTTGTATATGAGTATTCTACTCATGCAGAAGATAAAGAATTCTATGCGCATTGGAGAGATTATGATGTCATGTTGGATAAATTATATGCTCATGCCAGTGGATCGACCGATAAATCGCCTCATCTAGAGTGTTCAACGCGGACAGGTATAATGGAAAGAATATTACATGCTATAGGGTATAGGACACGTTCCGTTTCTGTTTACAAACAGCTTGATAATTATCCTGCACACACTTTCCTAGAGGTACAAAATCCAGATACTAAAAATTGGGAAATTCAAGATTCTGACTATAATATCTTTTGGAAAAATAAAAAAACAAATATGCGTGCGTCAATTGAAGATGTGATCCGAGATCCTATTGAAAATTTCACGTTATGTGTTGACGATGATATCTGTGACGTAAATCTACCTAAAAAAGTTTCCGAAACAATAGAGCGGCTTGATTTGCCCTCATATATGGCTCTGGCCTCTATTATTGATCGAAAGACAGGTCACCGACCATTGTTACTCAACAAAAATC
>JAJFGT010000045.1 GCA_021776015.1 Alphaproteobacteria bacterium | reverse complement strand
GTATACACATAATATCCAGCTTGTGTATTTCCAAGCTCATCTATGTTAAGAACAGCATCAATAGAGCCATCAAAAAGATCAGACATACCTCCGTTGACAATCACAGTCCCTGTCACATCTTCAAGCGTTCCCCAATTCCATGGAATGCGATCTGCTAGATTCGCGGTTGAACTCGAGAGCATTGCAATCCATTTTGAGGAGAGTCCAAGGGGTGAAGCCGTAGCAAGTGTATTGCATAGTGTATCCCCTCCATCAAGACCCCCTAGAGTTGCACTCTGTCTTGTAGATGTTACAAAAACTTTAGCTGTAATGGAAGAATCAGCATAGCCTACTTTCCATGTTCTTACATCATCTCCTAGATTAATGGTGGCTGTATTTTGTGTTCCCAAGACAGTGGGGGCATCCATTTGCAAGGCAATGGTATCACCCCATTGTACACCTGAGACAGAAGTCCCGACATCAACAGTATTATGGAGGATTGTAGGATTAACTCCCCCTGTGATATCAACAGTAATCGTTTGGAGAATATTCTCAATAGTGACAGTGTTGGATGTAACAGTCGACCCCGATGTAAAAGATATAGCAGGCGTAAAATTTACATCTGTTGGATCTGTATCGGTTGTTGCAGAGGGTAAAGCAACACCTTCCCGTCTCACACAGCGGACATAACGGGCTGCATCACTTCTATAGAACATGCTATTACTACTGCCTGCGCCGAGAGTCATAGAAGTTGCGTAGGCTCTATTTGTATAAGGTCCTGACAGGCTTGACCAGTAATAATTAGTAAATCCTGTCAAATCTCCAGAGTGGAAAAGGGGGCGTATTTTATTATACAATAATAAGCGATCTGGTAAAAACCAATCTGTTTTCCCATTATAAACCATGTCCTCACAATATTGTGCCGCAGGAAAAGCCCCCACCCCTATATTGGAGAGTGCAATCATATTTTTGTGTTGCTCGGCAGGCGGGCAGGAGACATAATCTGGCTCATGGCATAATATTTCTGTGAGATCTCCAGTCGGCCCCCAAGATTTTCGTGTAGCAGCAGGATCTGCTCCCCCCGAGCAAATCGGATTTGTTGTGCTACCATCGCACCCACTGGGCATAATGATAAGGTCATAGAGCCCGTCTCCATCATTTTGGTCACAGGCTACAACAAGCCCCCCATCCCCTGCCATACCGATAGGACATCCAATAAGAGTTGCTTCTCCCTGAAGGATAGAGAAAGGATTATTATTGGCTGTAATGCGAAGATTCGTTCCATATGTTATGTTTCCATTGGCTCTGGGACGGATTGTGATATCACACGTAGCTGCAGGGGTTAGAACAATACCGTTACAGGCATCACTTGTAATAGCAAAATTGGTGGCATCATCAAGCGTTGTGACAATACTTGCAGAATCAACAGCGCCCTGATTTTCGAGCGTAAAGGTAAATTCATTGCCACAAATCCAGCCACCTGTACACAAAACAAGATCTTTATTATCTGTGCCATCTACATCCATACCGCTTTGTTGAGCAGGAGTGAGAACAAGATTGGCAGTATTTGAAGCAAGGATAAAAGGTCGCCAAAGAACACCATCACAAAATTCTGGAGTGTAGGTCGTTGTATTATAGCGTACCTCCCCAATAATCGTTCCATCACAAGGGATTGAATTATTATTGGTAAATGCGTTCGAGCCTGTTACATCTCCCCCTCCTGTGGTTGCTACCCATGTTCCTGCGCCATCACAGGCCTCTATTGAATTACTCCCTGTATTATAGCGCATCACATTGGCTGTTGACGCGTTACAGACTGTTACAGTTGTATCTGTTCCCATAGACAGCCCTCCTGAAAATTCGACAGCCTTATTAATAATAGCTGTTCCAGAATCAGAAGATTTAATAGACCATAGGCCGCCTCCCGCAATGGTGGCTGCCTCTGCATAGGTATAAGCAAGGATCTTATCATCACTGCCCACTGTTTTGGCAACCATCTCTCCATCGCCGACATCCCCCAAGACTAGATTATCATCGACATCGGCGGCATCAAAACTTTGGCAAATTGTGTCAAAGGTACGATCAGCTCCTGCCGAGACAATAGCAAAGACAGTATCGTAATTATTAGGAGAGCCTTCGAGGCGATCTTCTGTTGCTGAGGCATCATCATCACAGGCAGAGGCACTTCCAACAGTTACATTTGTTCCACTATTCCAGACACAATAGCCATAGAGTTGGCCCCAAGGATCACGCTTTGTGGCTCCCAAAGAGTTAGGAATATTCCCCCCTCCGATAGGTTTTTGAGAGGCGGTCGCGTTGATTTTAAACTCCATGGGTTCTACAAAGCCATCACTGTCACAATCACCAGCATCTGCTTCTGAAGAGGCTTGAAGGACAGCCATTTGAGCCCCGACCTGCATTTGTGTTTCTGCTATAGCCATACGGGAGAGGGTGACTGATGTTTTAAGAGGCCCTTTCATGAAGGTCATCGTAGCCGCTCCAAGAACACCCACGAAAGCCACAGCTCCAAAAAGTGCAAAGAATATATTTCCCCGCTGAAATGTCATAAACTGTCCCCATAGCTATAAGTTTCAAATATGTAGACCCCTGCATACCTAACTGTACCCTACTATACTATAGTATCAATCCTTTGTTAATAAACATTAAAGGGTTTTAAAAAACAAAGTAAGTCAGACACTCTTATTGCTCAATACAATAAATGGGGTTAGAGGTCCAATAGCAAGTAGCCCATATATTTTTATTAAGCCAAGATGAGGTTGTTTGGGAACTATCCCCCCGATTTCCCCAAAAACTACTGGAATTAGAAGTCCAATTCCAACAATTGCTACCATCGGGGATGATTGATGCTGCAGATCCATTGGCTTGTGTATTTGTAAAGACATTAGTTGCAGTTCTATTCACATTGAATTCTGTTTTAATAATAGGAGCCAGAAGAGGGATTGTGTCTGTTTCCCAAAGATTGGGAGCATAGACAATAGTTGTGCCATCCGTGCGTTGTAATTCACTCCAATTATATCCAATACGATTGATAGCATAGTTTGACTCTGTAATTCCTGATATTATAGCTTTCCATGTACCCCCTAGAGTGGCCGCATCGGCGCGGGTCTGGCAGTTTATGTCGGAAGAAGGGGGTGCTGAATTGCTTCCATAGTATCCTGTTGACGTCACAAAGACTCGTTTAACAACTATCCCTGTGCTATCGCCTGTCCAAACGCGCCAATAATCAGTCAGTCCACCTGCTGTGATAGTCATCTTTTCAAAAGAATTATCAGTGGCAGAAGATGTCATATAAAAGACAAGGGAATCTCCATTTTCAACACTTCCAGATGTGATTTCTGATCCCCCATTGATGGTAAAGGTTGGTGTGCCTCCTGTCGCACTTACAGAAAGGGTTTGTGTGGCAGTAGCACTCATTCCAGAAACAAGGACAGCGGTGGAGGAGGTGCGCGTACTGGTGGCGACTTGGACTTCATAATCAATATTGAGAGGATTCGGTGTGGTGTCAGAGGGAGCATCAATATCTTCAAAACAAAAGAAATTTTGCGATGCTCCATTTGCACAATAGCCATATTGTTGATCCGCCCTGCTTATCCAATCTTGATTTGTAGCTCCTAAAGCTCCCTTTCTGACTTTAGTGTTGACGTATATCGACCAATCTCCGCATGTTGCTGTTGGATCTTCAACCTCTCCAGAGGAGTTTGAAGCTGTCCAAACCTGGCCATAAGATAGGATATTTCCAAATTCATCCTTGTTGAAAGGATTATCAATAGATCCATCGAACAGATCAGCCATACCTCCATCGGCAATCACAGTCCCCGTCACATCTTCAAGAGTTCCCCAATTCCATGGAATACGATCTGCTAGATTGGTGGTTGAACTCGAGAGCATCGCAATCCATTTTGGGGAGAGTCCAAGAGATGAAGCCGCAGCAAGTGTGTTGCATTTTGCGTCCGCCCCTGTAAGTCCTCCAAAAGGTACTCCATACGTTATAGATGTTACAAAGGCTTTGGCTGTAATAGAAGAATCAGCATAGCCTATTTTCCATGTTCTTACATCATCACCGAGATTAATGGTGGCCGTATTTTGTGTTCCCAAGACAGTAGGGCCATCCATTTGCAAGGCAATAGTATCGCCCCATCTAACCCCCGAGACAGAAGTTCCGACATTGATCCCATTATGAATGATAGCAGGGTTCACACCGCCCGTGATATCCACAGTAATCGTTTGAAGAATATCTGTAATGGTAATAGTGTTAGAAATCATCGTTCCTCCTGATGTAAAAGATATGCTACGTGCAAAACTTACATTATCAGGATCCGTATCAGCCAGCGCAGAGGGTAAAGCTACACCTTCCCGTCGAACACAACGAGTATAGAGATTATTATTAGGATAGTTCCAACCAACAGAAGAAAAAGGATAAGTAGGATAGTAAACTAACCAACCAGAACTACTGGTATAATTTGGCCAAGATTGCCAATACTGACTATTTACAAATCTCGTTAGAACTCCCGCAGAGACTCCAGATTGTATATGAGTTAAAAATATATCCTTACTAGGTAAAAACCAGTCTGTTTTTCCATTATAAATCAAGGCATCACAATATTCTACCGCAGGGAAGCTGTCTGCGCCTATCGTTGAAAGAGCCATAATATTTTGGTGCTGTTGAGCTGGAGAACAGGATGTATTTGTGCTAAAACAGATTCCAAGGTTAGAAAGATCAAGGGAACCAGTGTTATTTGAGCTCCATACTTTTCTCACAGCATTTCCATCAGTTCCCGAACAGGTGGGATTTGTTGTGCTTCCATCGCACCCCCCTGGCAGAAGGACAAGATCGTAGAGTTGTCCATCGCCATCGTTTTGATCACAGGCAATATAGATCCCGCCAGCGCCTTCAACACCCGAGGCACAGGCAAAGAGAGTGGCTTCCCCTTGGAGAATGGAAGAAGGATTATTATCAGCTGTTATTTGAAGGCCGGTATTATAGGTCATATTTCCATTCGCTCGGGGACGAATGATGATATCACAGCTTTCCATGGGCGTTAAAATTACACCATTACAAGTGTCGCTTATCAAAGCAAAATAAGTCGTATCTATCAGAGTTGTTGTGATACTCGCAGAATCAGTTTCACCCTGATTTTGGAGTATAAAAGTGAATTCATCACCACAAACCCATCCATTCGTGCAGAGTGCAGGATCTTTATTATCTGTGCCATCCACATTCATACCGCCTTGTTGAACGGGGGTAAGAACAAGGTTAGCAGTATCTGAGGCAATGGTAAAAGAACGCCAATCTGTCCCATCACAAAATTCAGGAATGAATAAGGTTGTATTATAGCGCACCTGTCCAAGGATTGTTCCATCACAAGGGATACTATTATCATTATCAAAGGAGTCCGTGCTGCTACTGCCTCCCGAAGGTACCCATGTACCTGCACCATCACACACTTCTATAAGATCAGTGGTTGTATTATAGCGCATCATATTATCGGTTGAAGCATTACAAACTGTCACAGCGGTATCTGTTCCCATAGATAGACCTCCTGAAAACTCAACAGCCTTATCAATGATGGCTGTCCCAGGATCAGAGGATTTAATGGACCATAGGCCTCCTCCTCCAGCCGTGGCAGCCTCTGCATAGGTATAGGAAAGAATAAGATCATCACTACCTCCTGTTTTAGCAACCATCTCTCCATCACCAACATCTCCTAAGACATTATTATTATCAACATCGGCGGCATCAAAACTTTGACATGTTGTGGCAAAGATCCGGTCTGGTCCTGCCGAGACAATAGCAAAGACAGTATCGTAATTATTAGGAGAACCATCGAGGCGATCTTCTGTTGCTGAGGCATCATCATCACAGGCAGCTGCGCTTCCAACAGTGGGGTTTGTTCCATTATTCCAGACACAATAGCCATAGAGCATGCCCCAAGGGTCACGCTTTGTGGCTCCAAGAGAATTGGAGATATTCCCTCCTCCGACAGGTTTTTGAGAAGCGGTGGCATTGACTTTGAACTCCATGGGTTCTACAAAGCCATCACTATCACAATCACCTAAATCTGCTTTTGAAGATGCTTGAAGGACAGTCATTTGAGCCCCGATCTGCATCTGTGTTTCTGCTACAGACATACGGGACAAGGTGGAAGATGTTTTTAGAGGCCCTTTCATAAAGGTCATAGTGGCCGTGCCAAGAACACCCATAAAAGCCACGGCTCCAAAGAGTGCAAAGAATATATTCCCCCGCTGAAATGTCATAAAATGTCCCCATAGCTATAAGTTTCGAATACGCACGTCTGCGTTACCCCAATATACTATAGTATCAATCCTTTGTTAATAAACATTAAATGATTTTTATTTGCTTGAGAGATTGAGGCCTTGTCGTTTTATCTTATCCATATGGCCATGCTTTGCTTTTTGATGGCCATCTTCAGTGGCGGCAGCTTTGTAGTACAGCATCAAGAAGACTCGAATAGAGGCGGTTAGGGAAGAAAAAGGTTTTTTACAAACATAGACCATGGAGCAGATATCATGAATAGTACATTTTTCACGTTTGGAAATGTCTTTTAAGGCTTTCCACATTTCCGCTTCTAACCGTACAGAGGTTCTTTGTCCCATTATGATAATATTTTGAGTAATAAGTGTGCTTTTGTGAAGAGGGAGAGAATTTTTTTTGCTTTCTTTTAATGTATTATAAAGACTCTCTAAGTAAGATGTTTCAAAATTGTCGTTATTATTAGCATTTTCTGAAACCTTCGTAGACATTTTCTATTTCCCTATTTTTATCGTTCTTTAGTTAACGCACAAGGTTAACTATAGTCGAGGGAAATTTATTCAACAACCATAGGTTTATATACAAGCAACCTATGGTTGTTGAATAATGCTAATTTCTAAAGCATGAATAGGATTATTTATTAAATGTTTCAGTATAGTGTAGACCATTCTATGGCACTCTAGACGAGTCCGTTTTTTAAATAGGGGTGTTTCTATTTCAATATAAAAATGTGTCATTCCTGATCCATCGTCCCCAGCATGTCCTTTATGGAGGTGACTGTTATTTGTGACTGTTAAGATTGTAGGAGAAAATTGTTTTTGTAGGAGGGATTCTATTTCTTTTTGGACTGTCATTCATTTATTCTTTCATTTTTTTTGATATTTTTGATACATAAAATGGTATGAAATTATAAAATAGACTAGAATAATATATATGCCAACGATACGTTTAAAACCAAACTCTGCAGAATTTGAAAATGGACCTAGTTCTCATAAGAACACAGCGCCCTGTGATATGCCTGCATGCCCTTCTATGGGTGAACACAAAGCGCCCCGAGATCATTCATTACAAGATCACTATTATTTCTGTAAAACCCATATTCAACAGTATAATCGAGCATGGAATTTTTTTGAGGGGATGAATCCTGCAGAAGTCGAAGAGCATATTATTCGTGCTTTTTATGGTGATAGACCCACATGGAAATATCGTGAATTTTCAACTTTTGAGGATGAGCTTTATACTAAAGTTAATCAAACCCGAGAGTCGGCCTATACGCATCAACAGTTCCATGAAGCTAAAGAGCAGACTCAAAAATCTAGAAGATTATTGGATATAGACTCGCCTCATATAGAAGCATTATCAATTATGGGATTAGAACCACCTATAACACTTGAAGAGATTAAAAAAGAATATAAAATACTGGCTAAAAGATACCACCCTGATCATAATAGGAATGATCCTGAGGCTGAAGAGGTTCTTAAGTGCATCAATATGGCATATACTCTTTTGAAAGTAGCTTATGGGAAATATGAAAATATTACCTCAGAATAATAAAATATATCAAAATAAAAAATAGGAAAAAATTGTGACACAACCAGATAATGAGCCAAATGCGGCATCCTTTGATGTAACGCAACTTGTACCAAATAATGGGAAATATACAACTATTCCAGATACAAAATTCTCTGCCTCGAAAACATTTGGAATTGATATGGATTGGGAAGTTCCTGGATTTTTAAATGATAAAAATCCTAATATTCCAAAAATTGATGAGACATATCAATTCGATCCCACAACAACCAAGGCAATTCTTGCGGGATTTACCCATAATAGTCGAGTTATGATTCAGGGTTATCATGGGACAGGGAAATCCACGCATATTGAACAAGTTGCAGCACGTTTAAATTGGGCATGTGTTCGTATAAATCTTGACAGTCATATTAGTCGTTTGGATCTTTTAGGAAAAGATATGATTACTTTGCAAGAAGGCAAACAAATTACCGAATATAAGCAAGGACTTTTGCCATGGGCCCTTCAAAATCCTGTAGCACTTGTCTTTGATGAGTACGATGCAGGGCGTCCTGATGTAATGTTTGTAATTCAACGTGTTTTGGAAGCGGAGGGGCGTTTGACTCTTTTAGATCAAAATACAGTTATACGTCCTCATCCAGCCTTTCGGTTGTTTGCGACAACTAATACTATAGGGTTAGGAGATTCTACCGGCCTTTATCATGGGACACAGCAAATTAATCAAGGACAAATGGATCGGTGGAATATTGTAGCAGTTCTTAACTATCTGTCCCATGATGATGAAGTCGGTGTTATGCTTGCTAAGAACCCTGAAATGAAGACAGCTGATCAAAAAGAAGAGATCTCTGCAATGGTACAGCTTGCTACATTAACTCGTGAAGGCTTTAAAAATGGAGATATTTCAACAGTGATGTCTCCTCGAACTGTTTTAAGCTGGATTGAAAATACAAATATTTTTCAAGATCGCGATGAAGCTTTTAAATTTAGTTTTCTGAATAAATGTGATGAAATGGAGCATACTATCATTTCTGAATATTATCAAAGATGCTTTGGCACCACTCTTTCAAAATAAAAAAACTCTATGATTAAATATCCTAAATCCACATTTATATTTTTTTTCGTCTTTCTTTCCGTATGGATTTTCTTTCAAACTCAAATTAGAATTTCTGCCGATGGATTGTGGTTAACGCTAGCCACACAGAAATTCTTGAATCATATTCCCATGACTGTAGGGTATTTTGATAATAATCCACCCATGAGTTATATGATCTATGCTCCTGCAGTATGGGTGTCAGATCTTTTGAATATTGATTTGGAGTTTGGATATCATACATATATTTTTACGCTTATATTCTTATCGTTTTTTCTATTATTCTTTCTGTTTCAAAGTTCTAAAGAATATAAGCCAGAAGCTGTCCTTGCTATTTTAACAGGGTATCTTGTATCTACTCTCTTTATAGGTTTTGCCGAATTTGGACAAAAAGATCATATTATTGCCATTACGCTTCCTGTATTTATTTTTGCTCAGTATGCTTTGACTCAAAAGCACAAAATACCAAGAGCTTATCTACATCTTGCTTTCATCATAGGAACACCCTTTATACTTTTAAAACCTCATTTTGGACTCTTAGCTGTTGCATTGCTGCTTCACCGTTTTTATAAAAAACCTTCCATACATATTCTCCGAGATCCTGACTTTATATATTTATCTATAGGAACTGTTGCATATTTATTCATGAGTATCTTCTTTTTCTCTGATTACATTACAATAGCGCTTCCTTTTGCCATGGATCTCTATGTTTCCATTGTCTCATATAAAGTCATTGAAATAGGTATTTGGTTAAGTGTCTTTTTAATATGCCTTTTAACGGGTGTTGCCTTACAAGGATCATCAAAAAAAGAGCAAGATCTCAATATATTATTTGTTTTTATGGCTCTTCTTTCAGCGCTTGTTTTTGTGATACAAGCTAAAGGGTTTTCTGTCCATCTTATCCCTGTTTTTAGTTTTTTAATGCCAGCATTATTGTTGTGTATATGGGTATTTATTACAAAAATTTTAAAAAAGCGTCATTATGTTGTAGCAGTTTTAATAAATATTTTAGTCCTCATGTCCTTTGCCTTTTTAGTTATTCATTCAGATAGATATCATTATTTGAGTAAGGCTGCTTATACTGAATCTGCACTTGGGTCTTATATTAAAGAAAATAATAAAGATTCTTCTATTTTTATTGAGGCATGGAGTACAAATATTATTGTCCCAAATTGTTATTACCACGATATTCAACTTGCCCATCGTTTTGCGAGCACCTGGTTCGTTCCAATTCTTTTTTATGCCCTTGAAACGAAAATGGAGAAAGCCCCTGCCTATAAAAAAATGCTAGGAGACTATGTACTTGAAGATCTCCAAAAATATCAGCCTAGAATTCTTCTGTTATTTAGTGATGAGTATGAGAAACAAAATCTTTTAAATCTTTATCAAGGTGATCCTTTATCTGAATATATTCATACATATTACAATAAAGGTGAGTCTCTATCTCTCTCATTAGGCCCCCTTTTCTTTTATGATCGAAATTTTTATATATATGATGTCTATACAAAGAAAGAGTGAGTCATTAGGTCATGATAATTCAAGATAATGCGACTTTCAAAAATGATAAAAAGCTATGGTTAAATATCCCTATCTAACGTTTATATTTTTTCTTACTCTTATTTCAATATGGGTCTTTTTCCAAACTCAAATTAGAATATCTGCTGATGGATTATGGTTAACATTAGCCGCACAGAAGATCCTTAACCATATGCCTATGATAGAAGGTTATTGGGATAATAATCCTCCTATGTGCTATATAATCTATATTCCTGTTATATGGACATCTGATTTTTTAAATGTTGATCTTGAGTTTGGATATAATATATATATTTTTACTCTTATATTTCTATCATTTTCTCTTTTATTTTTATTTTTTCAAAGTTCTAAGGAATATGAATCAGAGACTGTGTTTACTATTTTAATGGGATATCTCGTCTCTGTTTTATTTTTAAGTTTTTTTGAATTTGGACAAAAAGATCATCTTATCGCAATTGTACTCCCCATATTTATTTTTGCTCAATACGCTTTGACTCAGAAGTATAGAATACCAAAAGTTTATCTGCATTTTGCTTTTATAATAGGAACATTTTTTATACTTATAAAGCCTCATTTTGGACTTTTAGCTGTTGCATTGCTACTTCATCGTTTTCATGAAAAACCATCTATACATATTCTTCGAGACCTTGATTTTATATATTTATCTATAGGAACTACTATATATGTATTTACATGCATTTTATTTTTCCCAGATTATACTACAAGTGTTTTGCCACTTGCCATGGATTTATATGTATACACTGTTAATTATGGAATGCTCCAAGTGGGCCTATGGTTAGTAGTATTTATAACATGTCTTATAACATGTCTTATAACATGCATTTTACTGCAGGAAGCTCCACAAAAAGAAAAAGAACTAGCTATTTTATTTACGATTATGGCAGTTTTCTCAACGTTTATTTTTGTAATACAAGCTAAAGGATTTCCCCTCCATTTACTTCCAGCTCTTACGTTTCTTATACCTGCATTATTTTTGTGTGGATGGTTGTTTATCAGAAAAATTTTAAATCATTATCATTATACTGCTGCAGTCATAATGAATTGTTTATTAGTTATGATATTTTTCTATCTATCTATTGGTTCAAATCAATATCACTTTTTGAGTAAAAATGTTTACAGTCAATCTGAATTTAGCCATTTTATTAAAGATAATAGTAATGT
>JAJFGT010000044.1 GCA_021776015.1 Alphaproteobacteria bacterium | reverse complement strand
CATGTCCGAATATCTTGTCCATAGACTTCCCATTGTAAAAACACTTTATAGTGCCATCAAACAAATATTAGAAACTGTCATGGCGAGTAAATCTCGGGCTTTCCGAGAAGTTGTTATGCTGGAATATCCTCGCAAAGGAATCTGGTCTATTGGCTTTGTAACAGGAGAATCGAAAGGTGAAGTGCAAATGAGAACAGAACAAGAGACCGTAAATGTCTTTGTTCCTACAACGCCTAATCCAACATCTGGATTTTTACTCTTTCTTCCCAAACAAGATCTTCAATATTTAGATATGAGCGTTGAAGAGGGTATAAAGCTCGTTATATCAGCTGGAATTATTATTCCTGAACACAAATCATAATTTAAAAAATTTCTTGATGTGGAGTTCCATTACAATACACGCACAATAGACTTAGAGCAGAGATATTAAATTAATCCCTCTGTCTTGAAGCTTTTTGTCCCGTATTTTGAGATAATAATATGATCGTGAATAACAATTTCAAGAGGATGAGCGGCAGCGATAATATCTTGTGTCAGATCAATATCTGCCTGACTTGGTGTGGGGTCTCCACTGGGATGATTATGCACTAAGATAAGAGCCGTTGCACCAACACTCAATGCACGTTTAATAATCTCACGAGGATATGCCGGTGTATGATCAATCGTTCCTGTTTGTTGAACTTCATCTGCAATGAGTTCATTTTTCTTATTAAGAAACAGGAGCCTAAATTGTTCTTTAGTCTCATGAGACATAGAAGCATAAAGATAGTCCATAAGGCGGGGCCATGAATTGAGAATAGGACGTTTCATAACATCTTGTCGCATCATTTGAAAGGCAGAGGCTTCAATTGCTTTAAGCGCAATAGCACTATTTTCTGAAAGCCCTGCCTCAACGAGTGCTGGTACGTCGGCATGAATCGTAGCAGAAAAACTGCCAAAGCGTTGAATAAGATCCTTTGTAAGAGGTTTAATGTCACGACGAGGGATAACCATAAATAAAATAAGCTCTAACAAATCATAATCTTGAAGAGCTTCGACCCCACCCTGAAGAAAACGCTGACGAAGACGATCTCTATGTCCAGAATAGTGAGGCTTTTTATCAGTCATAAGGTGGTTTTGTCCATCCTTTAGGAGAGAGGGTGAATATTTCAAAACCATCCTCTGTTACAGCCAGAGAGTGTTCAAACTGTGCAGAAAGTTTTTTATCTTTCGTAACAGCTGTCCAACCATCCCCAAGCATCTTTGTTTGCCATGTTCCAACATTGATCATCGGTTCAATCGTAAAAAACATTCCAGGTTCAAAAATAGTTGTTGTATGAGGATCATCATAATGGACAACAGAGGGAGCACAATGAAAGACTTTTCCCAAACCATGTCCACAAAAATCACGGACAACGCTAAATCTTTCTTTTTCTGCCATCTCTTGAATAGCACGCCCTACATTACGAAGACTTCCACCTGGTTTGACTTGCTCAATCCCCGCCATCATACAATCATATGTTGTGTTTACTAGGCGCTTAGCCATCACGGAGATTTTGTCTCCAACAAAAAACATACGACTTGTGTCTCCATGCCAGCCATTCACAATAACGGTCACATCAATATTTATAATGTCACCATTCATAAGAATTCGATCAGAGGGAATGCCGTGGCATACAACATGATTTACTGAGGTACAAATAGACTTAGGAAACCCCTTATAATTTAGAGGGGCTGATATTGCTCCATTTTGAATTGTAAAATCATGACACAGTGTATTGAGTTCATCCGTCGTTACACCAGGGCGAACATGCTCTGTAATCATATCCAGTGTTCGCGCTGCAAGGTTTCCTGCTTTTCGCATCCCTTCAAACTCAGCCTGTCCATGGATAGTAATACCATCTACATTAATGTTCAGTGCTGTCATGAGGTCATTCACCTTAGTTGATACGACTATGGGTTATATTATATGGTGGCCCCACCGAGACTTGAACTCGGACGCCACAAGGACTCACGATTTTAAGTCGTGTGCGTCTACCAATTCCGCCATGGGGCCACTCAAGAACTATATCTATAAGAAGTCAGTCTTTTAGGCAAGAGACAAAATGAGCACAACTCCTAAAAAGTTTATTTTTTTAAGATTATTCTTTTAAAACCACATGAATGAATACCATCGTATGTAGCGCACACCTTCCCTCATAACACCAAAGAAACCGCCATTTTTATATGAATAACAAGAAAAAAAAACATGTGAATTTTATATTGAATTTCATCAATTGTTGACTGCTCTCAACAAAGTTTTAAGATGATCCTTAGCAAGTAAATTCAACTCAAATATGGAGGATAAAAAAATGGCCCTTATCGAAGGAGATTCAAACAACAATACTTTAGACGCAATAGCTCTTGGCTATGGCGATGAGACAAACACAATCTACGGATACGCTGGTTTAGATACTATCTATGGCGGAAACATGGCAGATTGGATTAATATTGGGACTGGTGACTCTAGGTTTAGCCAGACAGCATACGGCTATGGTGGGAATGACACCCTCCTCGCCCAAGGATATTATTCTGTTGTGTTCTATGGAGGCACTGGAGATGACACCCTCCACGGAAGTTATGTAGACGATACTCTCTATGGAGAAGATGGAGATGATGTTGTCTATGGAGGAGATGGAGTAGATACAATCCTAGGAGGTATTGGAAATGATACTCTCTATGGAGGCTTTACCTCTGCTTCAAATGATGGCCTAAGCACTGATCACGATAGCATCTGGGGAGATGCAGGAAATGACACCATTTATGGTGGAAATGGAATGGATAGTCTCTTTGGAGGAACTGGAAGCGATGTTATTCGTGGTGGA
>JAJFGT010000043.1 GCA_021776015.1 Alphaproteobacteria bacterium | reverse complement strand
TTATTATTCGAACGTTTTTTAAATCCTGAACGTGTTTCTATGCCTGATTTTGATGTGGATTTTTGTCAGGAACGACGGGACGAGGTTATCCGCTATGTGCAGGATAAATATGGACGAGATCGTGTTGCTCAGATTATTACATTTGGAAAACTACAAGCTCGTGCTGTAGTAAGAGATGTTGGGCGTGTTCTTCAGGTTCCATATCCCGTTGTAGATCGTATCGCTAAGATGATTCCTAATAATCCTGCGGCACCATTAACCCTTGAAGAAGCTCTAGAGCAGGATCAAGATTTACGTAATGTTCGTCATACAGATGACACACATGACAAGTTAATTTCTATTGCTCTTCAATTAGAAGGACTCTATCGCCATGCATCTACTCATGCAGCAGGATTGGTGATTGGAGATAGACCATTACATGATCTTCTACCTCTCTACCGAGATCCTCGATCTGATATGCCTGTAACGCAATATAACATGAAGTTTGTAGAAGATACGGGTTTGGTTAAGTTCGATTTCTTGGGCTTAAAAACGATGACTGTTATTCAAAAAACCGTAGAGCTGATTAAGGATAGCGGGACAGATATCGATATTTTGTATACAGATTTGGAGGATCCTGAAACCTATAAGCTTTTATCTGCTGGATATTCAACAGGGGTCTTTCAGTTGGAAAGTTCTGGAATGAAAGATATCCTAAAGAAGCTTAGACCCAATCGGTTTGAAGATATTATTGCGTTGGTGTCTTTGTATCGTCCTGGGCCGATGGATAATATTCCAACTTACATTGCGATTAAGGATGGAAAAGAAGAACCTGACTATATGCACCCTCTTCTAAAGCCTGTGATCGAAGAGACGTTTGGAATCATGATTTATCAAGAACAAGTCATGCAAGCGGCGCAGATTTTAGGGGGATACACACTAGGTGGTGCGGATTTACTTCGTCGTGCAATGGGAAAAAAAATTCAAGCAGAAATGGATAATCAGCGGCTTGTTTTTACAACCGGTGCTAAAGAAAAAAACAATGTTCCTGAAGAGCAATCCAATCAGATTTTTGATCAAATTGCAAAATTTGCAGGCTATGGGTTTAACAAATCTCATGCAGCTGCATATGCTCTGATTGCCTATTGGACGGCATGGCTTAAAGCTCACTATTCCGTTGAGTTTATGGCAGCATCTATGACGCTTGATTTAGGCAATACAGATAAATTAGCTGTTTTTAAACAGGAATTAGATTTGATGGGCATTAAGCTTCTTCCTCCTGATATCAATCAATCACAAGTCGTTTTTTCTGTAGAGGGAAATGCTGTTCGTTATGCTCTTGCCGCTCTTAAAGGGGTTGGAGAGAATGCAATGGAGTGCTTAATTGAAGAACGGACGAAAAATGGCGTCTTTAAATCATTGGATGATTTTGCAAATAGAGTAGATGCCCGAACACTTAATAAAAGACAAGTGGAGCGCCTTGCTGCGGCTGGGGCTTTTGAGTGCTTAATGCCCAATCGTGCCCAAATGTATGCGGGTGTAGAAGTATTGCTTGGGCATGCTGCATGTTTGGCAGAAGAAAGAGATACAGGACAAACAAGTCTTTTTGGAGAAGGGAGTGGATCTGATATTGGAGGATTACCAGATTTTCCTCATGTTCCACAGTGGGATCCTTTAGAGCGTTTGAGTTATGAGTTTGAAGCTGTCGGGTTTTATCTGTCCGCACACCCTTTAGACACAAAAGTAGAGCAATTTAAAAGATTACGTATTAAGACCTATATGGATTTAGTGAATATTCTTCAGACGAAATCTTCAATACGAGAAAAAGTTGCAGGCGTGTTAATTAAGAAACAAATTAAAGTCTCTGTAAAGTCAGGGAATAAATATGCTTTTCTACAAATTTCTGATACATCAGGAGTTTATGAAGCTATGGCATTTTCCGATACCATCAGTCGTGCTAGTGCACTGTTAGAGGTAGGGAGATCTCTTCTTTTTACAATAGATGCCGAATATAAAGAAGATCAGCTTCGCCTGACGGTACAAGATATTCTGCCAATGGAAGAAAATCTTGATCAGAAAATTTCTGAAGTTCGTCTTGTCCTCTCTAATACTCATGAGATTCACAAAATATCTGAGAGTCTTGACGGTCGCGATGGTCATGATGAGGGAGGGCGCTCTCGTATTTTCTTAACATTTGAAATTGATGGAACACAGAAGATTGAAATGAAGCTTCCTCGTTTATATGATTTTACGCAGGAGCTTCGTAAATCCCTATACAGAATTGAATCTGTTCAGGCTATTCATGAACTATAAGCAAGAAAAGGATGATCACTCACTCTTATGTTTTACGAAGAAATACACAAAGCACAGTCTGATAGAGAGTATATGGCGGCATGGCGCAAAGTAAATCTTGCGCGAGAAGGTCAAGATACCTTTATAACTCTTAATAATTGTGAAGCTTATGTTTCTGGAAATCCAGAGGTATTTTCACCTGATCCAGCGATGACAAATGCGACTCAAATGCTGTTAAATATCGCTGGAGATTTTACAGGGAAAAGTGTTTTGGATGTTGGAACTGGAACAGGTATTATTTCTATAGTTGCTGGAAAGAATAATGCTAGAGCTGTTCTTGCAACAGACATTCACGAGCCAAGTCTTACATGCGCGCGGTACAATGTAGAAAAACATGATCTAGGTAATATCGTTACCATTATAAAAAGTGATATGTTTGAAAATGTTAAAGAACGATTCGATTTAATTATCGCTAATTTACCCTTTGGTGATATTTATAATCATCTTGATATAGATAGAAATAGTGTTGCTTATCAGTTCTTTGCCAATGTTAGGAATTATATAAATGAGGGTGGTAGAATCTTGGTGGCTTCGGCGTCTTTTGGAAATGTAGAAGAAGTACGAAAATTGATCGGTGAAATGAACTTAGAGCCTATAGAACACAAAGAGAAAAAGTTTGGTGTTGAGTGGTCTGTTTTTGAATTTTGTATGTAGAGCTAGGGTCTAACGATCATTTGACCAATCATCTTGCCCAACACCTAAAGCTAGATCTGTTAAATCTTCACTGGCATTATCATACTGTTTTTCTAGTGATCTAAATTTTCTATATGCGAGAGGGATGCTCACGAGATATAACAGAGACATAACCATTAATGTTGTCCATGGAGCATGAAGAAGAGATGCAAAGGCCAAGGCACTGCCTGCTAAAATGGGGAGGGCCATTTTAGAATCAAAATGAAATTGTTTACTAGACCATGTTGGAATACGGCTAACCATAAGTCCTGCAACAAAGATAAGCCAAATTCCAATCAGGGGGTTAGCGAATGAAAGCGTTGAAAAACTCTCTGGGCTTTGAAACCAAATAAAAAGAGGAAGCATGCAGAGTCCTGCTCCAGCAGGTGCAGGAACACCTTGAAAAAATCCAGCGCTCCAAGCTGATTTTTTATCTAATGCAGGTGTTGCGGCATTAAATCGTGCAAGACGAAGAGCGCATGCGGCAGAAAAAGCTGTGGTGGCAATCCATCCCATTTTTCCAGCTTCATCTAAGCCCCACATATAGAGAATAAAGGCTGGAACAACACCAAAGCAGAAGAAATCAGATAAAGAGTCAAGTTGTGCCCCCATCTCACTTCCTGCTTTGAGCAGTCGTGCTAATGCTCCATCGAGCATATCTAAAATAGCTGAAACCAAAATAAGGATAACAGCAATTTCAATTTCTCCTTTAATGGCAAACTGTAAAGATGTAAGCCCAGACATAAGAGCCATCAACGTGATGATGTTGGGAATCATTTTATGAATGGATATTTTATCTTTAGAAGAAATATTTTTCTCCTTTTTTACCTTTGGTTTCATTAGAGTGCTGTGCTCTCTCTTGTTTTCTCACGGGATTTAAAGTCAGCAATAACAGTTTCTCCCCCTATCATAGTTTGCCCGACATTAACCATTGGATTTGTTCCTTTAGGGCAATAAATATCGACACGGCTTCCAAAGCGAATAATTCCCATATGTTGCCCTGTTGTTACATTATCACCATCTTTAAGATCATTGAGGATACGGCGTGCGACAAAACCAGCGATTTGAACAAAAGCATAAAGATTTCCATCCTTTGTTTCGACAAGAGTTGTACTTCTCTCATTTTCATCACTTGCTTTATCTAGGGAGGCATTTAGGAATTTACCAGGATGATAAATAACTTGTTTAACGACTCCAGCGAAAGGAACGCGATTAACATGAACATTAAAGACATTCAGAAAAATGCTGATTTGTGTGTAGTCTGCTTTTGATTCAGGAACATTTAACTCAATAGGCAGAGGGACATTATGTTTGATTTGAGAAACGATTCCATCTGCAGGAGAGACGATGAGTCCCTCTCTCGTAGGAATATGGCGAATAGGGTTACGGAAAAAATAGACACACCATATGGTCAAAACAGCTCCAATAATTCCTAAAAAGCAGGAAATAAGAAAGAAAATAAATGTGATGACAACAAAACCAAGAATGAAAGGCCAGCCTGCTGGGTGAATAGGAAAGCTCATAGTTTTCCAAATCGTTTTTAGAAGGGTACGAATTGTTTCTCCAACATTTGAATCTTTTTCCAAATCCATCTCATTTTTTAAATTATCTTGATCTGTCATTATCTTTTCTTTCTGTGTTCTGTGCTCTTGTAATCATTGGCATTTTTAACAATACTGTGCAAGGATGATTTTTAGGGTTATTATTGCA
>JAJFGT010000042.1 GCA_021776015.1 Alphaproteobacteria bacterium | reverse complement strand
TGTGGAGCAATCATACCATAGTTCTTCTTAATGTAGTCTATAGGAAGAGGTTTCAAAAATCGTTTTGGATTTTTAAGCTCTATCGCATACCCATGTGTTAATCCTGAAAAGTAATCAAAGAAGTTATCTTTTTTTATACCTGATTTTTTTTCAAATGAAGACCAAATATCTTGAATAGGCAAATGGTGAACTTCATCTATTTCGGCATACCCAATTACACTGCAAACAGGAGTTGTTGAGTATATAAGCAATCTTCCACTAAAACCATTTAAAATGGGAAAACGCCTCCTTAACTCTATAGTCTTCTCTCCCTTTAAAATCTTTTCAGCATACTCGGGATGTATACTAACAAAGATATCAATAGATTCTGCAAAAAGATCAGGTGTTTTCATGGTATTTCTATTCTATGTATATTACCCTAATATTATAGCATCTTTATTTTGAAGAGTTATATTAAAAAATGAGGGTAGTACATTATAGATAGGGAAAACTATATTCTTCAACTAGATGAAGAACTCTTGATTGGTGGAGTTTATATTTCAGAATGGTGTGCTCTTCTTATCAGGGAGTGTGATAGCGCCTTTATCAATGGAGCTAATTTAGCTACGGTTTTCTTAGCCATATCTGGGGCAGAAGCTTATTTAAAAACTGAGTACAGTAGTTCTTCTCAATCGACCATTTATATGCTTCTAGAAGAATGTAACATGGATATATGTTTAAAAGAGAACCTACAGATCTTAAGAAAATTCAGAAACAAGTGGACACACATCGACAATAGAATAGATGACCAACATTTATTGAGTCATATTGAGGACTACGAAAAAGAAATAAAGGATATGGCGTTCCTTTCCGTAAAAACTCTACGTAAACTTATCTATTCAAACCAATCTGTTTAAACCCCAGTTACCCCAGTGATACCCCGAGATAATTGCGAGTAAACGACAAAAACTCGATTTCTTTATAATAAACTGATTTTAAAGGGAAATAATGGTAGCGGAGGCAAGATTTGAACTTGCGACACATGGATTATGATTCCACTGCTCTAACCCCTGAGCTACACCGCCATACTTGAATAACATCCAATAAGGTAGCGTTATCGCTTTTTTTACCCCCTTTTGTCAAGTCATCAATTGTAACATTGAGCAACAAAGAGTGATTTGAATTTGTCCCCTCTGATCCCTTATAGTCTAGAGTAGATATATAGAAGGATACCACATGCAACATACGATCGCTAAAAATATTCCCCTCATTGGTGTAGGACTACACTCAGGTGTAGAAACAAGCCTCACACTGAAACCATCAGGCGCCGATACGGGCATTACCATCGTTAGAAGTGATGTCACGGATCGTGATAACGTCATTCCTGTTAAATATGATCATGTTGTGGACACGCGTTTATGTACGGTTGTTGGGAACAAGGATGGTGTAACAGTTGGAACCGTTGAACATGTGATGGCGGCATTAAGAGCCTGTGATGTTGACAATGTTATTCTTGAGCTTGACGGCCCTGAAATGCCTATCTTTGATGGGTCAAGCCGTCCCTTTATTAAAGCCGTTGATTCTGTTGGATTAAAATCACTGCCTGTTCCTCATCGTGCGATCCGTATTTTAAAAGAGGTGCGCTATGAAGAGGGAGATAAGTGGGTGTCTCTGAAAGCTGGAGTTGGAAGCTCCTTTGATGTCACAATCGATTTTGAAAACTCTTTGATTGGAAGACAATCTGCAAGACTTGATCTTTACACGCAAGATTTTGAATCACAAATTTCAGATTCAAGAACATTTGGTTTCTTGCATGAGGTGAATGCTCTTCGTCAACAAGGCTTGGCGCTGGGGGGATCTCTAGAAAATGCTGTCGTAATTGATGGCGAGACAATTCTAAATTCAGAGGGGTTGCGATATGATAATGAGTTCGCACGCCATAAGCTTTTAGATGCTGTTGGGGATTTATACTTGGCGGGAGGCGTTATCTTAGGGGCCTATGAATCTTATAAAGCAGGACATGCTCTTAATAATAAGCTTTTGAGACAATTATTTGCAACGCCTGATGCTTTTGAGATCGTGGATTTATTCATTGATCGTAAAATTTATCCCTGTGTTGTCAATACTCCTTCTCAAGGATCAGAAACAGTGCGCCAAGACGAACTGTCTTCAGTTTCTTAGTTTCTCTTATATTGACATACTGCAATAAATGGTTTATGTATACAAATTGATTTGTAACAAGAATTGAGGAGTTGTATATGCCTAGCCAATATCAAGCAAAGAAAAATCTTAAATTACAACGTAAAGCTGACCGACAGGCTAGAATTGATTCAATTCAATTGTCTGGCTACGATGATTTACCAGAAACTCTGAGCGCTCCGGCTGCATTTTGGGGGAATACAAAGAGATTTGTTAAAGGTTTAAAATCGGATGCCATCATTCCATACGTTGTTGCCCCCATTATGATTTCTTCTTTTGTGTTGGGTCCTCTTGCCTTGCTCGCTCCCATTGGAGTTTTTACTATAGTAGGAGCCTTTGATACAGCTACAAATCCTTATTCCAAAGCGCAGGTGCGAGAAAAAATCTACAAAAAAAGTGAAGCTTTTGAGAAAAAACTTATGAATAAGTTTGAATCTCAAAGAAAGACTGAAGGGATTCAAGATCAGTTAAAAAATG
>JAJFGT010000041.1 GCA_021776015.1 Alphaproteobacteria bacterium | reverse complement strand
AGGGTAGAACCATGTTTGCAGTTATTCGTACAGGTGGAAAACAATATAGAGTAGAGTCTGGATCTGTGATCCGTGTTGAAAGACTTGAAGATTTAGAAGCTGGAAAAGTTATTACTCTGGATGATGTAATTATGGTTTCAGACGGTGATAAGACATCTTTGGGAAAAGATGTTGAAAAAGCTAAAGTGACAGCAGAAGTGCTCGAACAGACACGCGATAAAAAAGTTTTGATTTTCAAAAAGAAAAGACGTCAGAATTACCGTCGTAAGGCAGGACATCGTCAGTATAAAACAGTGTTACGTATTAAAGATGTAAAAGCAGCTTAATCCAACATTGTTTAGATATTAATTTTTAAAGATATAGGAGAAAAGAATGGCACATAAAAAAGCAGGGGGAAGTTCTAGAAATGGACGTGATTCCGCAGGTCGTCGTTTGGGTGTTAAAAAATATGGTGGAGAAGCTGTTCTCGCTGGAAATATTATTGTTCGTCAACGAGGAACAAAATATATCCCAGGTAAAAATGTAGGACTTGGAAAAGACCATACAATTTTCTCTCTTTTGGAGGGACAAGTTTTATTTACGCGTACAAAAGGAGATCGTCCTGTTGTGAATATTATTCCTGCGAATGATCTAGCGGCACAGAAAGCTGCAGAATAGTAAGTGAATTTGAATATTATCATTTTAACAAGGGGACTTGCGTCCCCTTTTTTAATTTAAAAACTGAGGTTTTATCGTGAAATTTTTAGATGAAGCAAAGATTTACATTTCAAGTGGAAAAGGTGGTCCTGGGTGCATTGGATTTCATCGTGAAAAATACGTGGAATTTGGTGGCCCTGATGGGGGTAATGGTGGAAAAGGTGGAAATGTCTCCTTCATTGCGGTCGATGATCTGAATACATTGATTGATTTCCGTTACGCTCAACACTTTAAGGCTCCATCTGGACAAGGTGGAATGGGACGGAACAAGACGGGACCCAAGGGAAAAAATCTTGTTATAAAGGTTCCAATAGGAACAGAAATTCTTGATGACGATGCTGAAACTCTTCTGCTTGATTTAGTAGAGCCAAATAAAGAATACCTTTTCTTAAAAGGTGGAGATGGAGGGTTTGGAAATGCGCATTATAAAAGCTCAACCAATCAGGCTCCTCGTAAATCAACTCCAGGTTGGCCAGGAGAAGAACGATCTGTATGGCTTCGCCTTAAATTGATTGCAGATATCGGTCTCATAGGACTTCCGAATGCAGGAAAATCAACATTTCTATCATGCGTATCTGCTGCTAAACCTAAAGTTGCTGATTATCCATTTACGACACTTCACCCCAACTTAGGCGTGGTTCATGTGGGTGATAGAGAGTTTGTTGTGGCTGATATTCCTGGGCTTATAGAGGGCGCCTCTGAGGGGCATGGGCTGGGGCATAGATTTCTAGCTCATGTTGAACGAACCTCCGCCCTTCTCCATCTCATTGACATTACTCAAGATGATCCTGCTGATTCATATCGAACTATTCGGAAAGAGATTGAAAAGTACGGAGATATCCTGAAAGAGCGGACTGAGATTGTGGCTCTTACAAAATCTGACTCTCTTGGAGATGATCTTTCTGAAGATCAGGCAAAGACTTTTGAAGAAGAAACAGGAATTAAGCCTTACGTAATTTCAAGTCTGTCTAAAGAGGGCTTAAAGCCACTCCTGTTTGCTCTTCACGATGAAATCTATAAAAAAATTGACGCTTAGTATTTTTTATGGTAACTCATTGCCATGAAACAACCTCATAAAAAAGTTTCAGACCTATTTTCTGATAGCTCTCGTATTGTGATCAAAATTGGATCAGCTTTGATTGCTGGTTCTAAAACATTGACTGTTCGTAAAGATTGGATGAAAAGCTTTGCGGCTGATGTTTCCTCTTTAATAAAAGAAGAAGGAAAAGAAATCATTATTGTTTCTTCTGGTGCTGTAGCGCTTGGGAGAGATTCAGCAGGACATACTTCTTTTGATAAACTGAGTATTGTCGAAAAGCAAAGTGCCGCAGCTATGGGGCAGATTCATTTAATGAAACATTTTATGAATTGTTTTGATTCTCATGAATTGAATGTTGCTCAAATTTTGCTAGAAAGACGTGATCTTGATGTGGAAACTCAATCTTGTGTAAATTTTAGAAATACAAATGATATGCTTCTTAAGGGACATAATATTCCTATTATTAATGAAAATGATGTGACAGCTACAGAAGAACTTCAATTTGGAGATAATGACGTTCTAAGTGCAAGAGTTGCAGAAACTGTAGAAGCAGATTTGTTGGTTATTCTTTCAAAATTAGATGGTTTTTATACCAATGACCCCCATATTGACGCTTCAAATGCGCAGCATATTCCTTATATGGATCATATAATGGATGAGCATAAAAGTATTGCAGGAGCTTCCAATGATAATGTATCAACAGGGGGAATGAAAACTAAAATCCAAGCTGTTGAAATTGCTTGGAGTGCGGGTATTCCTGTTGTTCTAGGATCGGGACGTGAAAGTAACCCTTTAGCTAAAATTCGTACAGCGAAAAATAGATCAACTCTCTTTGTACAAAACCATACTTGTTCGTAGCATAAACAAAGTGACAGAACATCACTCTGTTGTTAGATTGAGTCTTTCTTTCCCTCGTACTGTGAATGAGTCTTATGCAACCTGAATTATCCTCTTCCCCTACTATCTATCTCAAAGATTACACCCCTCCTCCCTATTATGCGGAAAAGATTGATCTATGTTTTCAATTATTTGAAGACAAAACATGTGTGAAATCCACCACCTACTTTAAAAGAAATCAGAATGCTGTCTCTTATGATCTTATTTTGAATGGTGAACACCAGAAATTATTGTCTGTTGAAAAAAATGGAGTGTCATTTTCTGAATATACCCTTACAGACAAAACTCTTGTGATAGAAGCTCCAGAAGATGAATTTTCTTTAACGATTATTTCTGAATTGAACCCCGAGATAAATACAGAACTTGAAGGGCTTTATAAATCTCAGGGAACCTATTGCACACAATGTGAAGCAGAAGGATTTCGTCGTATTACATACTTTCAAGATCGTCCTGATGTTCTCACAATTTTTTCTGTTCGTATTGAGGCAGATAAGGCTTTGTACCCTGTTCTTCTTTCCAATGGAAATCTAATGGATTCTGGAGATTTAGAGGGAGAGCGTCATTTTACATCTTGGCATGATCCCTTTCCTAAGCCTTGTTATCTCTTTGCTCTTGTTGCAGGAGATCTTGTACGAATAGAAGATCAATTTATAACCCAGTCAAAACGAACTGTTGACCTTCATATCTATGTACGATATGGCGATCAGACCCAATGTGGGCATGCCATGTTATCGCTTAAAAAAGCTATGAAGTGGGATGAAGAGGTTTATGGACGAGAATATGAGCTTGATCTCTTTAATATTGTTGTTGTCAGTGATTTTAACACAGGAGCAATGGAAAACACCTCCCTCAATATTTTTAACACATCTGTGGTGTTGTCTCATCCTGAAACGGCGACAGATCAAGATTTTATGCGTGTTGAAGCCTTTATCTCACATGAGTATTTTCACAATTGGACAGGCAATAGAGTGACCTGCCGTGATTGGTTTCAATTGTCTTTAAAAGAAGGTCTCACTATTTATAGAGATCATGAGTTTTGTGCCGATATGAACTCAAAAGCGGTTCAAAGAATTGATGATATAAATTATTTAAGACGACATCAGTTCGCAGAAGATTCAAGCCCCCTTGCCCATCCCGTACAGCCGGATCACTTTATTGAAATTAATAATTTTTATACAGCGACAGTTTACGAAAAAGGATCAGAGATTATTCGAATGCAACATCTCTTGCTGGGAACAGAAAAATATCGCAAAGCAACGGATCTTTATTTTGAACGCTATGATGGACATGCCGTTACTTGTAATGATTTTGTGCAGTGTATAGCCGATGTATCTGGACGAGATATGGATCAATTCTTTTTATGGTATAAACATGCGGGGACACCAAATGTTGATGTTAAAACAGATTATAATGAAGATACTCACATTTATAAAATGACATTGGAGCAATTTATTCCAGAGGTTCGAGGTGAATTAAGCAGAAAGCCAATGCATATTCCTGTCTTAGTGGGGCTTTTAAATAAAAAAGGTGAAGATATTTGCCCCTCCCAACTTCTTGAAATGACGGAGGCAACCCAAACATTTACTTTCGAAAACATTGCCTCCTGCCCTACGCCTTCAATTTTGAGAGGCTTTTCTGCGCCCGTAAAATTAACAACGGATCTTAGTGAAGAGGATCTTCGATTTTTACAGATTTATGATACAGATGAATTTAATCGTTGGGACTCTGGATACAAGCTGACTCTTCGGGCTATTGAAGGTCTCATGAAAAATAAAGATAGAGATGTTAGTGGGTTTATTTCTGATTTTGGAGTTTTACTGAAGCAAGGTATTGAGGGAAAAATAGATAAAGCCCTTTTGGCTCGTATGTTGACCCTTCCCAGTGTGGCTCTGATTAGTCAAACACAAGAAGGCCAGATTGATCCATTGGCTATTTACAAGGCTCGAGAAAAGCTTCTTTTGACCCTTAAAGAAACTCATCAAGGTATCTTGGAAGAGCTTTATAACAATACTGTATCAAAAGAACT
>JAJFGT010000005.1 GCA_021776015.1 Alphaproteobacteria bacterium | reverse complement strand
TGACCTTGGCAATGGCTGATTGCGAAGGGTCACGCGTCTGATTTTTATCAGTGGTTTGCATGAGCACCTCCAGCTGGCATTTCTGTCATTTCTGGCGCTTTAGCATCAACTTTTTCAGGCCAATCTATTTTCATGGGATGGCCTTCCCCATAAGGGTTTTGAACCTCATCTGACAGCTGAAGCCAGTACGTGTCTAAACCATGCGCCATGTAGAGTTTCAAATTTTTGGATTTGTAATGCTGTGGCTTACCCTCTAGCAGCCAAGGCTTTAGAGCTATAACCAAAACATTCAAGCTGTTTTGCCATTCCTGATCTGTCACATTGTCTTTTGAGGCTTTCAGCGCGATTTCTGCGTCTTCTAAGACAAACTGTAATTTTGTGCCTCTGAAAATTGGCATGAGGTGATCGCCGAGCGAAATTGCAGGCATTATCATATTGGGGTTTGGTGTGCGCCCGTCATTCAGCTCTTTTTGAATGTAAATGGCGGCATCAATCAAATGATCTATCATGGCCAACTGCTCTTCGCTTACATCCAATAAAGCGAGAGGCATTTGCATTGTTTGCATTTTGCGAAAGGATTCACGCAGAGCGCTCTCAGAATCTATTAAAAACTGGCCACTCACAACGATTTCATCGTCTTCAGATAGTCCTTCGAGAACTTCTGAATAACCTTTGTATGTCAGTCCTGTTAAGATTTTCTGTGGCTGAAAACGCCCCTGCCCTTGCGACAAAACAACATAATCACCGTCTTTACTTTTTAAAACCGCATCTGAGGGTATAGCCAGTCTTTTCTCAACATCTGTTTCAAATTCAACGTCTGCATAAGCGCCGGGCTTAAGCTTGCCTTCAGCATTATCCAAAACCAATCGAACGCGGCCTGTGCGTGTTGCCTGATCTATAACAGGGTAAATATAATCTATAACCGCTTTTCGACCTTTAATTCCCAATGCGGGTAAAGATACTGTTGCCTGCGTTTCCTTATTGATAAAAGGAATGTCTTGCTCTGCTACATTAACGTCAATCCACACCGTATCGTAACTCTGCAAAGTAATAAGATTCATGCCGGGTTTGGCGTAAGTTCCATCTCGAACACTAATACCGCTTACCAAACCATCGTTCTGGGCATAAAATGGAACATTTTCAAGGGCTTTACGGCTCCTCTTAACATCTTGGATAGTCTGTTTCTGCATCCCCAAAGAGATTAGACGCTTGCTCGCTGAATCTATTCGCCCCTTATATCCAGTAGAAATAGCACTGATAAGATCGCGCTGTGCTGAAATCAATGCAGGGCTATAAAGCTTGAATAAAAGGTCTCCCTTTTTCACCTCATCACCCACAGCCTGAACACTTAAATCAACAATCCAGCCCTCTACCCGCGCAGAAATATCATTTTGCAGACGGATATTTTCAGTCACATCGCCATAACTTCGCACCAATGTACCAAAACTGGCCATTTGCGCTGTTTTCTTACGAATGCCAGAATTTTGAATGGTTTCAGGGTCTATCGTAACCGAAGTGCGTGTTTGTTGTGTTTGCTTATCTTTAGACGCTTCTCCAGCTTCAGCTTCACCATCTGCCTCCAATTCCACTAAATCCATGCCACATATAGGGCAAGTTCCTGGCCTATCAGCCACATAATGCGGATGCATTGGGCAGGTATATTTTTCAGCTTGGGCAAGTGCCGGCACTGCTAAAAGGCTAAAAATAACAATAAATATGCTTAAGGTCTTTTTCATTCTGAAACCTCCTGTGAAGTATTCTCTGCGTATGCATTGATGATGTTTGAATTAAATTCGGCGGAGCGAGATACATAAGAAGCCTTAACCGAAGCGAGTTGAGACTGAATATTTAGGCGGTCAATTCTGGCAAATAAAACAGCGTCAAGATTATCTGTTCCCGCCTCGTAATTACGTTGAGCCGCATCAATCTTCTTCTTCATCGCCCAATCTTTGTCTTGGAGAACTTTCACATTTTTGGAGGCTGCATCACGATTGCTTTTGAGGGACTTCATGATTTTCTGCCATTGGCGCCTAACATCGTCATAAGCAAATTTTGCGCTTCGCTCATTTTCTAGTGCAGCCTGACGCTTAGGCTTCTGATTGCTTTCAGCCCATAAAGGAATGCTGATTTTAGCTTGGATTGAAAACCAATCATCGCCAGAAAAGCTTCCACGCTCCCCGTCTTCACGCTGTTTGTAAACCGCGCTCACTCCAAAATTAGGAAGAAAAGCTGCATCCGCTATACCGACATCTTTTTTGGCAATATCTATATCTTCTCCTGCAATCATGACGGGGTATAAAGCTTGAGGGCTTTCTGACCACTCTATATCTGGTATTTCAGGTAAATCGATATCTGGAATGTTATCAACAAGACGAATAAATTCAGCTTCGATAGTCTCTTTTTTCGCTTGAAGATCATTGAGTTTTCTTTCGGCTTCAGCGCGTTCTACATCCACTTCTGAAAAGCGTTGATACACTGATTGTCCAGATTCAATTTGCCCTTTGAATGTATTTTCAAGCTCTTTGTAATGGCTAAGCTGTCTTTTTATGAGCTTTCTCTGAGTGTTCACACTTTCATATTCAGCCAGTTTGGATATCAACATATATCGCAAGCGTGCCTCAGTATAATTGGCAATCAGGGCTTGTTTTTCAGACATTTGCTCAAATCGCTCGGACTTGGCACCACGCACTATAGGGTTAGGAATTGCTTGTGAAAACCCAATCACTTTTGATGTTGGTAAAAAACGATCAAAAGCAGGATCAGAGATAGGAACATTATCAACGCCTATCATCATTACAGGATCAGGAAGCCCCAACTCACCCTTGGCCTGAAAGTTAAGAGCTTCGCTATTAGCAAGGATACTCTCGATTTGCGGATGCTCGCTCAAGCGTTCCAAATAGTTTTCAAAAGTCTCTGCATATGCTGACGATTGAAAAACGATAGTCGCTATTGCTACTGTAGTGGTTAAAAATAGTCTAAATGGTCGCATGATCTGATCTCCTTTTTTGATGCGAAAAGCGCAATACAAATGCACTTAATGCCCGTCATTTAAATGACAGGCACATTAAAAGAGATCAGTAATTAGATACGGAAGCGTTGTGTTGTAAGATACAATGGCTGAGACGGACTCCGAGTCACATTCTCAACTGGAGGGCCACGAATTCCATTAATATCCTGCGGCTCAAAACTATGATTTTCAGTGATATTGGCCCACGCAAAATCTAAACTATCAATTTGCAATTCAGGCTGAAAATCATTGGAGTTGTTTTGTGAGAAAATATCAATCCCCATGCAGTCCGACATAAGCATAACGCCACCTTCATCGGTTTGTTCTGCTTGTTCGTGACACGGGATAGGCTCACTTGCCTGTGCTGATTGCATAGGGCAAAAAGCCATAAAGCACATCAAAGATGGCAATACAGCTAATAAGGTCATAAATGTGAGCGTTGTTCTTCTCATTTCTACTCCATAATACTCAATTCGGTTTAAAAGTCTATTAAGTTTCATTATTTTTAAAAATTTCAAATTTATTGATAGAAATATTGCCCTAAATACTCACCATTAACCCACATCTTCACGTAATGAGGCTTTGGCCGTATTAGAGCTTGGTAGTTTTCGCACCTGTTATAGCTATTGTCTTGATATTGTTGCGGAGCGCATTGAGTTCGATAACATAATCCCTGTGCGGCCCTATACCCTTGCAGTCTCTCTCTTAATACATAACCATCATCACACGGCTCAAAACGCTCATAGCCCAACTGATAATGTCCATCAATTTTCTCACCATTCGGGCCTGTGGTGCATGACGATAACTTTGGCAAAGGATCACGCCCCTTCTTGATACGTTTTTTAAATTCGCTATATGCCCCGCCGCATCCTGATGGGAATCCGCCTGGCAAACAAATCCAAATAGCACAAGCGTCTTGACTAGAGGCTGTGGCAGTTTTGCTGGTAGAGAATAACAACAGTGCCATCACAATTAAAACGAACGCCCTCATTTTCTCTTATTCTCCTTGTTTGGAAATGAACTTTGAAACTGTTGTGAAAACTGGCGCAGCTTTCTGATAAGCGCTAAGAATTCAACCCTAATGTCCTTTGGAACACTATAAAATTCGCTTACAAGTTGAAGCAATTCCGCATCTTCTGTGTTGAACGGTGCCAATTTTTCGATGAAAAAATAATTGATGGAAACACCTAAAACATCGGCACAATCTTTAAGTCTTTCTGCCGAAAGCTTATTTTCACCTGTTTCATATTTATGAATTTGTTGCGCCCTAACGCCGAGAAGATCCCCTAATTCGCCCTGCGATAGCCTCCTGTTTTGTCTTAGAAAGCTTAATTTTTTTCCTAAGTTGACGTTAAAATCTAATTGTTCGTTTCCAGCTTGCTGCATTTTATATCCCTTCTTTTGGTTCACAAGCACAAGCCAAAGTTTCAAATCTCGTTACTTCATAGGCACATATCCCTAAAATTAGGCTGACAAGGACATGTGCGGGTTAATGTTGAGATTATGATCGGGAATATCTGCTCACATAACAGGATTCAACCTATTGCGTATAAGTTTAG
>JAJFGT010000040.1 GCA_021776015.1 Alphaproteobacteria bacterium | reverse complement strand
CGGTGATCCTGAAGCCGGAGAGTTAGGCCTAGAACCTTTAAAAGCTTTAATAAAAGATAACCGCGCTAAAATCGCTAATTCACATCAAGCGGCAACTGACCTTTCAAAAAAGTTGTCATCGTTTCTAGGTCGAGATGATTTGAAATTTGAGCCTGAAGGTGAGGGATATCGGATTACACGCTTTGGGCGCGCTGCCAAACGACTGAGTGAAGGTGAAAAGACAGCAATCACTTTTCTGTATTTTGTTGTTGGGTTAACAGATCAAGATTTTGACCTTGCCGAGGGTATCGTGGTTATTGATGATCCAATTTCTAGCTTAGATTCTAGCTCGGTTTATCAAGCATTTGCTTACCTTAAAAATGCGGTTAAGGATGCTAAGCAAGTCTTCTTATTCACACATAACTTTGATTTCCTTAAACTCCTTCTGAACTGGCTCCAACATATTCCCAAACCTGCTCAAAATGGAAAGTCGACGTATTGGATGCTTCATTGTGCCATGACTGATGAAAGCAGTCGGGAAACTGAAATAAAGCCACTTGATAAAGTTTTGCTCCAGCACAAAAACGAGTTTGCGTATCTAATTAAAGAATTGAAGGCATTTGAATCTGATGGCGAAGTCTCTACAACTTACCCTATCCCTAACATGATTAGGAAAGTGCTCGAAGCTTTCTTGGAGCAACACTCTACAGGTCGAAATTTGTACGAAAAGCTAGAAAGCCTATCCACAAACGATTTTGATCCTGCTAAAAAAACAGCACTTTTAAAGTTCGCTAATGATATGTCTCATTCAACGTTTTCAGGCATAGACCCAGCACTTGTCGCAGAAACCAAGAATAACATCGCACATCTTTTAGAGTTAATAGAAAATGTTGCGCCAATTCATTATAAAGCGACTACGGAGACAATTGCTGCGTAGAGTTAAATTATTGACGGCGGCTGGAGTATCACAAGATATGAAGCTGCGAATTTTTGTAAAAATAGAAAGAATAAGACATGCATGAAATCATTTGTCCGCATTGCGATAAGGCATTCAAAATCGACGAAACTGGGTATGCAGATATTTTAAAGCAGGTTCGGGATACTGAATTTGACCAGCAATTACATGAGCGGCTTGAGTTGGCCGAGAAGGATAAGCTAAGAGAAGTAGAGCTAGCTAAGAGCAATACCGTAAATGATATGCAAAAGATTGCGGCTGCAAAGGAAGCTGAGATTAAGAAATTAGAAGCAAAGTTAGATTCTGAAGAAATGGTACGTAAATTAGCTGTAAAAGAAGCACTAAGTTCCGTGGAGAAAGAACGCGATGTACTTGCTAACGAACTAGAAAAATCGAAACAAGAAAATTTATCAGCCTTGAAGCTTGCTGAGTCAAAGCTTAGTGCTAGCGAAGCTACTCAGAAGCTAACTATTGCCGAGGCACTGAGTCGAGTCGAAAAAGAGCGTGACGAACTTAAAAATGATCTTGTAAAATCAGAGCTTGAGAAGGAAATTTCTGAGAAAGCGCTTAAAGATAAATATAAGACACAGATAAGAGATCGTGATGATGCTATAGAACGTCTCAAGGATATGAAGGCGCGGCTGTCGACTAAAATGGTTGGAGAAACTCTTGAGCAGCATTGTGAAACTGAGTTTAACCGTATTCGATCGACAGCGTTTCCGAGAGCTTATTTCGAGAAAGATAATGATGTAAGTGCAGGTAGTAAAGGCGATTATATTTTTCGCGACTCGAATGATTCTGATACTGAAGTTGTCTCAATTATGTTTGAGATGAAAAATGAAAGTGATGAAACAGCAACCAAAAAAAAGAACGAAGATTTCCTTAAGCAACTAGATAAGGACCGTAATGAAAAAAACTGCGAGTATGCAGTATTAGTATCTCTTCTTGAGCCTGAGAGCGAACTTTATAATTCAGGCATCGTAGATGTTTCTCATCGCTTTCAGAAAATGTATGTTGTTCGACCTCAATTTTTTATTCCTATTATTACGCTGTTGAGAAATGCGGCGCAAAACTCTCTGAAATACAAAAAAGAACTTGCTATAGTAAAATCACAGAACATTGATATTACGAATTTCGAAGAGGAACTGGATGAGTTTAAGACAGGCTTCGCTCGGAACTACGAACTTGCATCCAAGAAATTTAAAACGGCTATTTCTGAGATTGATAAAACAATAGACCATCTTCAAAAAACCAAGGATGCACTGCTTGGATCAGAAAACAACCTCCGCCTTGCAAATAATAAAGCTGACGACTTATCCGTCAAAAAATTAACCAAGAATAACCCTACGATGGCAAAGAAATTTTCTGATCTTAAAGATGATGATACAACAGATTCTTAATAAAGTAGGATTACCCATTATAGCGTGTCAAAAGAGCCAAAATTGAAAAAAAGGAATAGAAATGGATAATGGCGAACGCAAGCTTTCAAGCTTGTTTGATGGTAGAACTATTTTGAATATCCCTGATTATCAAAGATCATACTCATGGGGCATACTCCAACTATCAGATTTTCTGGAAGATCTTCAGAATCAAAAATTAGGACGCAGTTTCTTTTTTGGCACAGTTTTGTTTCAAGAAAAAGGAATAGAGGAAAATTATGAAGTTATTGACATAGTAGACGGTCAACAAAGACTTACCACTGTCATTATTTTCATGGCGAGCTTAATTGAAAAATTAACCGAGCTTTGCACTAATGAAAATGAGAAAGAAGAACTGCAATTATTACGAGAAACCTACGTACAACATAGAAAACGTTATAAATTACAAATGCAAAGTGAAGATAATGATTTTTTTCATAGCTATATTTTAGAAAACAAGTCGGGAAAAGATTATTCTCGAACACCGGCACAGACCAGACTCAACTATGCTAAAGAATATTTTAAGTCTTGGGTTTCAAATTTCAGCAAACAAGAATTAGAGGAAATTAAGAAGAAAGTAGA
Source organism: Alphaproteobacteria bacterium (assembly GCA_021776015.1). GTDB lineage: Bacteria > Pseudomonadota > Alphaproteobacteria > Micavibrionales > Micavibrionaceae > UBA1850. The sequence continues at coordinate 4,373 of JAJFGT010000040.1, read as the reverse complement.
CGAGAACCTTCGTGTGCTCGTCTACTCTGTAAAAGACACTTCTGAAGCAACTTTAATCTTTGAAACTACAAACGATCGCGGGAAGAGGCTTACGGACTTAGAAAAGATCAAAAGTTTTGTCATGTATAAATCGTATATAGCATCAGAAAATCCACCGGAAGAATTACTTTCTAAAATCCGAAATCGTTTTAGTGAAATTTATAGAGAATATGAGCGCCTTAGTGACGATATAAGTGAAGACTCTATCCTGCAATATCACTTTATTTGCTCAGAAGAATGGGTTGGCAAAGAATATCAGCGCAATGTACAAGCTGTTAAAAAACACATTAATAAAATGCTTCAAGATAAAAAAGATGCTCACGTTTTAGAATATATCGACAAATACACACGTGAGCTAAAGGAAACATTTTCTACAGTAGAGGTTTTATTAAAATCTAAAACTCGCGCTGTGCGAGATATATTTCTATTAAATCGTATAGGTAATTTTTGGCCATTGCTGATTAAAACGTACAAATTAGACAACTCTAAAGAAAAAGATCAATTTACGTTAATTGCTGAATTATTAGAAAAATACAGCTTCCGAGTTTACGCCATCAATCAAAGTCGAGGGAATACTGGACAATCTAAACTCTATAAACTCGCACAAGACTTTGATGGTGATTTTGAAGCACTTTCCAATGAACTGATATCGCTAATATTAGAATATAGCAATGACAGAAGTTTTAGGAGCAACTTGGATAGAGCAAACATCTATAACAAAATTGGCAAGAAAGATCTGGGCTATTTCTTCTGGAAATACGAGAATTATTTGCGTTCATCATTTCAGCCAAAAGCACCACCTATGTCAGAAGAAGAGATATCAGAAGATAGTTTCACTTTTAAAATGTCAATTGAGCATATAGCTAGCCAAAACCCCAAAAAACCAGTTGTAAATGATCCTAAAATACTTCCAACGATAGACCAAGATTTTGAAGATGAATATTTACACAACTTGGGAAACCTCACGATTGATCCATTCAGTGCAAATGCAAGTAAAGGGAATAAGAATTTTTCGGATAAAAATGATGGGTATTTTGTTAAGGCTCCATTTAAAACTCAAAATGAGTTAGAAACGTTTTTAGATCAAAACAAATGGACATCAAAATCCATCACTAACAGGAAACAAAAATTGATTGAGTTTGCAGCACAGGAATGGAGCTGTTAAATTAGAGTTATATCTTACGCTATTTTCTTACTAAAATAAAATATAATATTTATATAAGCCATTGATAGGGAACACAAATATAGCTGAGACTTTTAGTGTGATAATATATCTTATGGTAATTAATGGGCATTTTCACACTTTTCATCCTCAAACTCTAGCGTTGAGTGTCCAATGTGATATTCGTCGTGCAAGTGACTTTTTACTGCTGCTTTGACGCTTTCCATACGGTCAACTTCAGAGAGAACTACATGCGCCTCTAAAGCATTTCTGTTTTCATCAATCTGCCAAATGTGGACATGGTGGACGTTGTTTACGCCATCTATGTTTTCCATAGATTGAACAACGTCTTTAAGGTTTATGCCTTCAGGCGTTCCTTCCATCAAAAGATGGATAACTTTCGGAATCTCAACAATGCCGTGATAAAGGACATATCCTGCAATCAGCAAGGTCATTGCCGCATCCGTCCAAATCCAGCCATAAAGCAAAATCAGTGTTCCAGCTATAATCACGCCCACGGATGCAAGTGCATCTGTTAAATTATGAAGAAATGCCGCCCTGATATTCATGCTGTTTTTGGATTGGCTATAAGTCAGTAGAGCCGTAAAAATATCCACGACCAACGCTATTCCGGCCACGATTACAATCGTCCATCCCGCAATAGGCTCCGGCGTGATAAAGCGCATAATGGCTTCGTAACAAAGATACAACCCAATAATAATTAAAGTGGTCAGATTAATGAGCGCAGCAATGGTTTCAGCGCGTTTATACCCGAAGGTTTTAAACTGATCTGGCGGCTTTCGGCCAATGCGAATAGCCACAAGAGCAATTAGTAAAGATGCTGCATCGCTGAAATTATGGAGCGCGTCAGCAATTAGCGATAAACTACCAGATATGATGCCGCCAATGACTTGCGCCACTGTTAGCAATATATTCGCTCCCACTGCCCACCATAGACGCTTCTCGCCTATTTCAGAAGGATCGCCATGTGAGTGTCCGTGTCCCATATTAACTCCCCATTCCACTAGGTTTGATACCGGAAGCGACAAAAACTCCACCTCTATTGAATGAATGATCTACTTCGAATTGCTCAAGTTGAGTGCTTAGATACGAAGGAATAGGACGATCAACTTCACCACCCCCAATCCATTTAATGAATTCACCGCGTAGGCTTGGCTCTGGCAACTCCCAGTCCATGACCACTAATCTGCCTTCAGGTTTTAAAACAGATAAAAAGTTTTGAATAACTTGTTCCCAATCTTCAAACCCTGATAATCCGAGGTCGCATAAGATTGCGTCGATTTGGGTATCTGGGTTATTTTTTCGAAAATCTTCAAGCCAAGCTGTATTAATTTCTGCAACATCCCTTTCTTCCAAAGAGATATTCGAATAGCCGTTGCTAGCAATCTTTTCAAATGCTTCTGAAAGCATATCTTCAGATAAATCAACACCTATAATTTGCCCTGTCCCATGAAGATAGCCTTGAAAATATTTAAAAATTTGTCCTGTGCCAACGGGCACATTCAAAACTGTTTGCCCTTCTTGAAGATCAAGACTCGAAACAGCAGCTTTGCGCGCCTTACGGTAATAAGAGTCTGGCGAAATATAATCAAAAAAACGCGAAAGTTTATTATAATAATTTCTACTCAAAGCTATTCGATCTGTATTTTTATCCATCGGTTTTTTCTTTAGCTTCTCTAGCTTTTCTCTTTTCATAGATTTCTACACGTACTTCTTTTTTGCATTCAAGACGCTTATTGACTGAACGATAGCGAGATTTAGAACAACGCCGTTTTTCAATGCTGGCAAAACGTGGCATTTCCTTGATTTGTTCCGGCGTATAGTCACTCACGTCAGCTTGTGCGCTTCCAATTCCAAAAGTTAGTGCGGTAGCGGTTATTAGCATTAAGGTCTTCATAGTTTTTCTCCTTTTATGAAATTTATTGAGGTTGGTTTTTAGTTTTGCGGCGAATACTAAAGCTGCTTGGAAACCATTTATACAAAGCTGGTAGCACTAGTAATGTAAGGATGGTGGAAGATATAATTCCACCAATTACAACGGTGGCCAGTGGTCTTTGGACTTCTGATCCTGCACCTATATTAAAGGCCATAGGCACAAAGCCTAAACTGGCGACAAGAGCAGTCATCAAAACTGGACGTAGCCGCGTTAATGCACCTTCAATAATAGCTTCTTCCTGCGGTTTGCCTTTGGCTTCAAGATCACGAATAAATGACAGCATTACGACACCGTTCAACACGGCCACACCAGAGAGTGCGATAAAGCCAACTCCTGCGGAAATAGAGAGTGGAATATCCCGCAACATTAAGGCCGCAATCCCGCCCGTTAAGGCCAAAGGCACACCGGAGAAAACTAGTAGTGCCGCCCTTGCCGAATTAAAGGCCATGAAAAGCAAACCAAAGATCAGCAGAAGTGAAATAGGCACGACAATCATCAGACGTTGTTTCGCTGATATAAGCTGCTCAAACGTACCGCCATAATCGACCCAATATCCGGCAGGAACATTAACTTGCTCGCGCACGACGCTTTGAACATCTTTTACAAAACTGCCCAAATCACGCTCGCGCACATTGGCTGTGACAAAGATACGCCGTTTGCCATTTTCACGGCTGATTTGCGCGTGACCATAGGCTATATCTAGATCAGCAACCTCTTTTAATGGCACGTAATCCGGCGTTTCATCCGCGCCTTCCTGCTCTGCATTCGGCAGAGGAATAGGCAACATTTCAAGCGCCTTGATGTCTGTACGGAGCTTTTCTGGCAAACGGACAACCAAATCAAAACGGCGGTCGCCTTCAAACACCTGTCCAGCTTCGCGCCCGCCCATAGCAACCTGCACAACATCTTGCACATCGGCAATATTCAGGCCGTACAGATCAAGCCGTTTGCGGTCGGGAATGATGCTCAAGGTCGGCAAACCAGAAGTTTGCTCCACTTTTACATCGGCAGCACCTTCCACTTTTTTGACCGCTGCCTCAATTTCTTGCGCAGTTTTTAAAAGTTGATCAAGATCATCCCCATAGAGTTTCACAGCAAGATCACTTCGCACGCCAGAAATAAGCTCGTTAAAGCGCATCTGGATCGGTTGAGTGAATTCGTAATTATAGCCCGGAAGCTGTTCCAAAGCAATTTCCATGCGCTTAACCAGATCTG
>JAJFGT010000039.1 GCA_021776015.1 Alphaproteobacteria bacterium | reverse complement strand
TGTTTTAGATTATTTTTCAAGACGACTGTCCTATGCTTTAAATTTATGAATATTTTATTTGTAAACAACCCAGCTTGAAATCAATAACGTTATTAGGCATTTTGAACTCCTGCCAAATAATCCCCATATAATTCGAATGCATGTACGACTGATGTAAGTATCCACATACCGTCAAAAATTCCAAAATACAGAAAACTTCCAAAGAATGTGAGCGGAGAATAATAACCTATTAAAAATAAGAATAATATTGAGATAATTACAAATAAAGACAAGAATATAAAGACATAAACCCTTTGTCTAAAAGAAAGAATTGAAGAAATTCTTACAGCTTTCACATATATTAATGTCAAGCATATCAATATTAGATTTGCTTTAAATTCATTAACTATGACCCCAAAGTCACCCCCAACTACTTGTCTACTCACTATTGCAGAAAAAAAACCTATAAGTATCTGAGCAAATACAAAATACAGTAAGAAAGGATAAAGAAATGGTTTTGATACATAGACACTTCGTATTCTCTTTATTGTTATCTTCATCACATAATTTTCCTACGTTTAAAGTTTGAGCATTTAATTCGTAATACCTTTAGACTTCACTCATCGTGATGTTTTTCCATTTTTGATTTTACTCTTCGTGGATGTAAACTATATGGATACATATTCTGAAACAGACCATAAAACAGTGATCCAATCATGGCTTGAACCTGTATCAATATATATAATTGTAAAAGTAATACACCAGGAATTAGATCTAAATTTACAACTTCAGGGAATCTAATACCCGCAAGAAAGCCCCCCAAGAAAAATAGAAAAGAAAGTAATATTATAAGAGCAGGTCCTACAGTTATATCTCTAATCCAGATAGTATAAATATTATTAAATAAAGATTTTTTTCTTGGTAAATCATAACGCCTGAATACATCACCATATTGAATGTAAAAAACTATAGAGGCTAACAATCCTGCCCCTACACTTACGACCGTAGAGGTATAATAGTAAAGCCTTAGGTGAGACCTTGGGAGATCCTTTTGATAAATATCTCCCATACCTAACCATTGAAATAAAACAGACGAGAAAGATGATTTAAACACCCAGAGATCAGTATATGTCAATATAGCAAGACAAAGGAGAAACATAAATAAAATATTATGAACGTTATAAAAGAAACGATCTCGATAGTTATTTTCTACATCTATAGCTTTTGATGCCCGAAGATTAGCGCCAATGAGCCATATGATTTTTTTCAAAATTTTACTAATCATTTTAACTCCCCACATTTAAACTTTTGAATATTTAATCCGTAATGTCTTAAAACGTAAAAGTCAAAGCCATGAGTAAAAATGGTGCCACAAACGAAATCATTTTCTAAAGATTAGGTATTAGGCGCAAGAATAAGTAAAGCACTCGGGCGAGAGACAAATTGATTATTTCTTTTACCTTTCGATAAATATCCACCATTTGTAAGATCTATACTGCACACGCTTTGAGGGTACTGATTTACCGCTACTTCTCTAGAGGTGAATTGCACAGAATCATTTCCCTGCCCATCTTGGGTAACAATTGTCCCTTTATCTAAAGAAACCCCGTTTTCGTCGTTTTGTTGCCTAATCATGGCATTAAGAGCAGAAGCCCTATCAAATAAATTATTTTGAATGAGTTTCTGTTCAATAGGTGGCCAACAAACTTCGTAACCACGAATAAGTTGAGGGCTCGCAATTGAAAAACCTATCATGACATTTTGACCCAAATTTTTTGCTTTTTCCCATCCTGCTCTTATGACGCTTGCTCTTTCTTTTTCATAGACAATAAAATGATCAAGACTTCTGGGATGATGAGCGGTTTCAGAGTGATCGTAAATTTCCAGACCTGTAACAATTTGATCTTCATAGTGAAATTCATGACTCTCATCTATACGACGAATATCAGCAACATCTCTTAACCATGTACCACGCCCACGATTAAAAATATCGGCTGTGCCTTGAGGCGTAATCAGATATCTTGCTTGAGCTTCAGGAGAAAGATCACTCAAATACGGATCGCTTTGATTTAACGGTATAGTACCAACAAGAAGCAGTTTATTCGCTGGATTAAAAGCATCTGATCCCAAATTTGAAGCCTGAACAATGGCCGGTGCGACAAAATGATTTTCTACCTCTGAATTAAACAAAGCACTCTGGTTACTCATTATCTTAGACTTCCCTTACTGTTAACATATTATTGGGACAATATTATAGAATTTGTCAAGTTTTTTGTTGGAAGAACCTTCATACACATACGCTTTTTATTCACGAGAAGAGGCAAAATCAACCATGAATAAAAATGGCATGACAAATGAAATAATTTTGGGTTATAAAGAACCTTATGTCTGAACATATAAAATCTATATACAAAGAAGAACAGCCCACAATATCTTCCTCCACAGAGTATTCTGTATTGGATCGTATTAACGTACCATCAGACATCAGAGAACTCTCTGACCACGAAATAAAGCAACTGGCTCATGATGTTCGAGAAGATCTTATCCAAACCTGTTCTAAAACAGGCGGTCATTTAGGGTCTAGTCTGGGTGTTGTTGAACTAACCACTGCCATTCACGCGACATTTAATACACCTGAAGATCGTTTGATTTTTGATGTAGGACATCAATGCTATCCTCATAAAATTCTTACAGGGCGCCGAGAACACATGGCAACAATTCGTCAAGGGTCTGGACTCTCTGGATTTACAAAGCGATCTGAAAGCCCCTATGACCCCTTCGGTGCAGGACACTCTTCAACGTCAATTTCCGCAGGTTTAGGGATGGCGGTAGCTCGTGATTTAGACGAAAAAGATAACGACATTATTTGTGTCATCGGAGATGGCGCTATGAGTGCGGGAATGGCCTACGAAGCCATGAATAACGCAGGGGCTATGAACTCTCGTCTCATTGTCATTTTGAATGATAATGACATGTCTATTGCACCACCTGTTGGTGCTTTGAATAAACATCTTACAAAACTTGTTTCATCCGCTCCTTATATTACAGCTCGAGATCTTGCAAAACAGGTGAGTGAATTTCTTCCTGCGCCTTTAAAAGCGGTGGCTAAAAAAGCAGAAGAAACAGCACGGAGCGCTTTAGGACATGGCACACTCTTTGAAGAACTTGGTTTTTATTATGTAGGCCCCATTGATGGTCACAATATGGATCACCTTCTCCCTGTCCTTCGTAATATTAAAGACAGCCAAAGAAAAGGTCCTGTCCTTATCCATGTGGTGACAAAAAAGGGGAACGGCTACCATCCTGCAGAAAATTCTGCCGATAAGATGCATGCTGTTGCACAATTTGACGTTGTAACAGGCACTCAACATAAGCCTCAATCGCTTATTCCTACATATACAAAAGTCTTTGTAAATGCACTTATAAAAGAGGCTCAAACAGATCAAAAAATTGTAGCTATTACCGCGGCCATGTCTTCTGGAACAGGTGTCGAACTTTTTGAAAAAGAATTTCCCAATCGTACCTTTGATGTTGGGATTGCCGAACAACACGCCGTCACCTTTGCTGCAGGTTTAGCGAGTGAAGGTTACAAACCTTTTTGTGCTCTCTATTCTACATTCTTACAACGAGGTTATGATCAACTTGTCCATGATGTTGCTATACAAAACCTCCCTGTGAGATTTGCAATTGATAGAGCAGGACTTGTGGGCGCCGATGGCGCAACACATGCAGGTTCATTTGATATTGCCTATCTTGGATGTCTTCCTAATTTTGTATTGATGGCCGCAGGAGATGAGGCAGAATTAGCTCATATGACGCATACAGCCGCGCAATATGATGAAGGCCCTATTGCTTTCCGCTTTCCTAGAGGACAAGGGATTGGCATTGACCTTCCAGAAACGCCTGAATTTTTGGACATTGGAAAAGGACGGATCGTAAAAGAAGGCCAAAATTCTGCTATTTTAAGTTATGGCTCTCGCCTAAAAGAAGCTCTTAAAGCGGCAGAAAAAACAGGCAGTACCGTCGCAGACGCACGCTTTGCGAAGCCTCTTGATACTTTCCTTATAGATCGACTGGTTCAAGAACATGAAATTCTTATTACGATTGAAGATGGCTCTCATTGTGGATTTGGAGCTATTGTCCTTGAGTATCTTGCACAGGCAGGACACTTAGATAAAGGGGTCAAGGTGAGGACGATGACCCTTCCTGACCTCTTCCAAAACCATGAAGCACCTGAAAAACAATATCAAGACGCAGGCCTAACCGCTAAAGATATTGAAAACACCATTTCAAAGCTCAAAACTTTTTAAATTCACTTGATTTAAACCAAATTCTGGGACAGAAAGTCACCATCAATGTTCTGTTCTAAGACGAATGGATCAAGGTTTCAATGTTCTTGTTCAAATAACTGCGATTGAGGTCTATGGCTAAAGGAACGCGTATAACAGAAGACGAGGCTCTCTCTCTTCATTCATCCGGTCGCCCCGGAAAACTTGAAATTT
>JAJFGT010000038.1 GCA_021776015.1 Alphaproteobacteria bacterium | reverse complement strand
GGTGGCATTGAAGCCCCTATTGTTGGGCAGTCGCATTTTGTACGCATGGATTACAGCTACGCAACCTATGAAGATTATGGGGTCACTCTGCCATCGGGTACAGATTTCTTTGATAATAGTGAAACCATCCTGCGGCTTGGTTATGTGATCCGCACAGGTATTGATAATCCACACACAAATTATGTTCATAGTTTTTTCGGCCCCTATGCTGGGCTTCAAGCTGGATATGGCGGTTTTGGAACGCGCAATCACGGTCCACGCAATGCTGGCGCAACCCTTACGGCAGATCGTGCGAGCCATGGAGCTACAGGCGGCCTGTTTGGTGGGTATGGCTTTGAACCGATCAGCAACATCTATCTGGGCGTCGAGGGTGAGGCTGAGATCAGCTACGCTGACTGGAATATTGACCGTGACCCAACGGGTCGTGTTTATAGCGCTCAGAAAGATTGGACTCTCGGCGGAGCTTTGCGGGCTGGTTACATCTTTAATGACACCGTGCTACTTTATAGCCGCGCAGGCGGTGTAATTAGTCGCTTTGATACTAACTACACACGTGGCGCAAATAGCGTTAAGCAGAAAGACACCTTGTCTGGTATCCGTTATGGCGGGGGCATGGAAGTCTCAGCAGCTAAAAACGTCTTTGTGCGGGTGGATTACAGCTATACTGATTACGAAGATTACGATGTTGACTATACGAGCGGTATTGATACGTTTAATCCGACAGAAAACACGCTGCGACTTGGCGTGGGTTACCGTTTCTAAAAATTCTAAAAAAATAACTTACTTGATTAATATCAAATCTTTTTAATTTGAAGTGAGTTATCTATTACCCATATTATTTTTTAATTATTTTTTAATTACAGGAGTTTCTTATGAACAAAAAAAGAAGAGTCGCATTATTAGCCGGAGTAGCGGCATTCGTAATCGGCGGTGCAGTCATGTATTCAGATATAATTTTTACAGACAACCAAGTTGCCTACGCTGAAGAAGGCGGTAGCGGTGGCCATAAAGGTCAGGGTGGTAAAGGCAGTTCTTCTGGTGGGGACGCTGGTCACAAAGGTCAGGGTGGTAAAGGCGGACATTCTGCCAGCGATGTCCTTAGTGACGATGGAGAAGATTCAGATCGCCCTGATTGGGCGGGAACGCAAGGTAAAGACGGCAAACCTGGAAGTGGGAATACCACCCCTGGGGTTTCCAAAGGCGGTCTCTATGGCGATATGTATGTCATCCTGCGAGATGAAAACGGCGTCCCAGTTCTGTCGCCTGAAGGCTATGTTCAACCTGTCGATGAAAACGGCGTGCCAATTCCGCTTGATGAAGACGGTCACCCGACCGATGAAACAGCGACGATCGAAGTTGAGCTTGAGCGCTTAAATGTTGGTCGCTCACCATCTGGTGTGTTATCCAAACGACTGGAAGAGGCCGTTAGTGCAATTAATGATGCGACAGCCGTTTCGCTTGATGAATCTGGCCGGATCGTTTTGACTATTAATGGAGAAGAAATGACCATTGACTCTCCGCTCGAAAATCTTGCGATCTACGTCGAGCTGATGAATGAAGGAACCTTGGGCTTATCTCTTGATAATAGCGTTCTGGGTAGTCTCTCTTATCTGAACGATGGAAATTTAACTGCGGAAGATTTTGCAGCAGCAACAAGCTTTTTGGCTGCGGCTAGCGGTAAATACACACCTGTTACAGTTGATAGTGTTGCCTACATGAACACGATCTTAAAAGTTGATGGAACGATTGAGCAAAACGATGTAAATTATGTCGATTTCGCCAGCTTTTCCTATGATCGCTCTGACGCTTATGATGGTGTGATGGTTGATGTATTGGTTGAGGTCAGTCCAGGTACGTTTGAGACCCAAAGCGTTGATCTTTATGATGCTGTCTTTAGCGGTCAGGATTACACCTCAACGTCTGGCATTGATGGCTTTGCGCAAGCTACCGATGATGCACGGGCCGTTATCGCCTTCGTGCATGACAACGAAGCGCGTTAAGTTTTATACGGGTTGCCCTTGTTTATATCGGGGCAACCCCTTTTTAAAACTTTTAAAAAGGAGAAAAACTATGAAACATACTGCTTTATTTACTATAGGCATCCTCGCTCTCAGCTTGATGGCAATGCCCGCTTTGGCTCAGGGACAGGGTAACAGCAGTGGCAAGAAAATATATAAACAAGAACAGCAGCAAGTGCAGAAAAAAAGCCAAGAGCTGAAAAAGAAAAAAGTTCAAGAACAAGTAGAAGAGAAAAAACGATATCAAGAAGAAAAACGCTCTAGGACTTATCACGGCGTTCGAAATCGAGACCGTGATCATGATTGTTGGATGGTTGATGGTGAGTGCATCAGAGAATTTAAACATAATCGCTTTAATCAATATAATGATTAGAGGCTCTATTTAAGGAGATAGCCAAAATGCTAAAGATACAAAAATCTATTTTATTTATAGTCGTGCTTTGTGGCTTTGCGTTGGCTGTCTCCTCCATAACAGTTTCCGCAGCCGAAGGTGGCTCTTCTGGTTCACATAGTGGCTCCAGCTCCCACAGTGGTGGCGGTGGACATGATACAACAACAGGCGGTGATGATCAGCATGACGATAGCCACAGCTCCCACAGTAAGGACGGTAGCCATAGCGACAGCAAGGGCAAAGGCCCTAAATACAAAGGCGGGCGTGAAGGACATTCAGGGCATAGCGGCGGCGGACACGGCGTAGAAGATGACATCTTCCACGGAAAGCACGGCAAACGCTGGAGCGACGATTGGACAGGTGGCGGCCATGATGATGACGGTGGCGATGAGCATGATCACGACAGCCCTGATGATGATGGGCATGACCATTAAATGTAAAAGCAGAAAACATGTAAGAAAATAGGCTCTCTTACAGCATCTCGAAACTCTATCAGAAAACCAAAGCTTGATTTATTAGGATTTTTATCCTATATTAAAATCATGATAGATGAGACAAAACACACGCCTAGCTCCACACAAACAGATATAACATCGGCAAGTCTGACGCGTCTTATGGCGCCCATTGCCCTAAAATCCAACAGGGAAAACGATCAAGAGGTAACCATTGCTGATATGTGTCACCTGTTGGAAAATGCTCTGCATCATGACGGAGAGGGCAAAGAGCTTTTGTTTGAGCAGGCACAAACCCTCAATGCAATTTTTACAGCCGTCTTTTTTCTATTTTACTTTCTAAGACCGTGACTTACGGATTATTATCAAAGCCAATAAAACGCCTATTGCCCCAAGCAACATTAAGCCTATATTTCTAAGCTCTGTGTTCGTGTAAAATAGTATTTTTAATATCTGCGATTTTTTAGAGTGAGTGACAATTGCTTTTTTATTTATGGTACTTAATATGCTATATACCGTCGAATTTGGAGTTGAGCTAGATATAGTGTCTGACAGTTTCTCTATATCTATAATATCCATTTTTGAAATATTTTCATGAAAGTTTATGATCCTTACATAACGTTCCCAAACTAGAAGTTTGTCTTCTTGAGGCATATCCTGAATTTTTCTTTTTAATATATCCAAAACCTCATGGTTTAGTTTAGGAACCGATTTAATTGTGTCACCAGTTGGATCATACGTAACTTTATTAGAAAAAAATAGCTCCCCGTGTGATTGAACTATAAAATTAGAAAACATATTTTGATACGCTTGCCAATAACTTGCTTTAACAACCGGCGCTACAGAAGATGACAGCTTGATTTCTCCATCAGTCATTTTTTTTGCAAATTCATCGCCCACAAGAGTCTCTAAAAACACTAAGCGTTTTGCATTGATATAGGATCCTCGACTATTAACTGGAACGGTTTGAGCTTTAGCCCAATGGAATAAAATATTTTCGAATTGTTCCTCTACGTTTGTTTCAGGGGACAAAAGTTCGTCAAAGCCCATAACTGTTAATTTTGTTACCATATCTAGAAGATCTTGATTTTGGGATATTGCTATATGCAAGTCAGGAAGATTCCCATAACCACGAAGAGTAGGTAAAAATAAAGTTCTTATGTCTAAAGTATAATCTTGACTAGACTCTGTGTTAATATCATCAAATATAGGCATGACATTGTATATTTTTAATGTAGAAAAAGCTTTATCTTTAACCTTTATTTCAATATCAGATCTTTTACTTATTCTCTGATGAAAGCTTATAGGTTCTAAGAATTCAACCGCCTTTAAGGCAATTGATATTATCCCATAATCATTCAAGTTTCTTAATTCACCCTCCTGGGTTTTTCCATCACTGTTTTCATCTGTCCAAAGATAAAGCTTTGTCCAAACAGGATCTTTAGTCGTGATTTTATAGTCATTATCAGAATCATAAAAAGTAAGGATAGAGAAGCCATCTTCTGTTTTGTTGCCTAAAAGTTCACTATGATTAAAAACATTGCCATCTTCATTCTTATCTATAACCAAAATTGCATCATTTGGTTTTATCCAACTTGTCGCCTCTGAATATCCATCAAGATCAATATCCCAATAAACAAATTCCGTTTTGATGTTGGAGGAAAGTTGAACCCCATCGTTTCCAAGGTCTACAACAAGTAAGGATATTGTTGAAGATTGTTCTTTTCTTTTTTGGTGTGCTAATGGGTCTGCATGAACAGTACTTGTTAGTGAAAAAATAATTAAAATTGCCACTAATAATCTACACTTCATTTTCTTCTTCTCCATTACATAAGTTTATTTCAAAACCATTACAATAGATTGATAGCAACGCTTTGCTAAAGAGTCAAAAATAAATTTAAAAAATATATAATATTTTCAAGTAGTAAACCCCTATTTAAGAAAACAATAATATTCTTCAACCGTGAGTTGAAAGCATGGTTATTTTACTTCAAATACACCCAAAACTTCGAAGAGTTTTATACAGAGCAAACACAAAGCTTGATTTATT
>JAJFGT010000037.1 GCA_021776015.1 Alphaproteobacteria bacterium | reverse complement strand
GAATAGAGAAAGAACAGAGATGGCTTTATACAATTATGGGGGCGTCATTGAACGAAGGTGAGTATAAAGGAAAGGATGAACCCGAAGATCTTATTGATATTTGTCTTCCGTATTATTTACCAAAAAAATACGGAACATCTCCTGTGGATATATCTTCTCGTGATGAGGATCGGAGGTTTGTATGTAAAATTTTACGAGGGCCTTTTGGTAATAGACAAGTAGGTGATGAATCTGTTTTTCAAGAGATTTATAATCGTTTGGAAGAATGGAAAGAGTTTATAGCGTAAGAGGGGGGCACCCTCTGATCTATTTCATCATAATCTCATGGGTGACCTTGGTAAGAGATTTTTCGAAAGCCTTGATAAGCTGTTCTTGAAGGTCTTTGTTTTTTAGACCTCCATTTTGAATGAATTCTTGAAGAGGTAAATCAGATCTTTCAAAGACTTCAATCAAAAAAGCAATTGTATAGGCTTGTCCTGGATCGTCTATCGTAAAATCTCTAGATATCGTAAAGTCTCCATGGTTCACAACACGATTTAATCCTAGCTTGAAATCTTTCACATAGGCGTGAATGCGTTGTTCTTGGCTTGTTGTGTCTTCTCTACAATTTCCTAATGCGATCCATGGATAGATGTCAGCAGCAAAGTGACGGAAGGGTTCTTTAACGGGGTGAAAATAATTATAAGACCCTTTGTTCTCACAAGATGTAACGGGTTGTCCATTTTCATCAAAGACAGCCTCTTCTCCTGTTTCTTTGATAAAGACTCTATTGTTTTCTTGTCCGTTCATTTGGTGAATGGCTAATTCATAAGAATTTCTAAGAATACTGTGCAATAAAGCTGTCTGCATCATTAAATCATGATTATTTTGTAGATCTTGTGTCTCCAAGGGCTCTAAATTCATCTTCTTTGCAACAGGATTCATAAATAGTGATGAAGATGGTTTAGCGAGACTGGGGTGTGAAATAAAAAGAGCTAATAAAATAAAAATTAAAAAAGAGCGCATTATAAGTTTCCTGTATTACTGTGGAAGATTAACTCCGTACCAGCGTTTCATAAGTAGAGCGTAGGAGCTTTGTGACATCGCCAACGGTATAATGTTGTTCGTCAATTTGTCCAACGGCGGTGATTTCAGCAGCTGTGCCTGTCAGAAAGACCTCATCTGCATCATAAAGTTCATTGGGTAAAATTATTTTTTCTTCAATAGGAATGTTTTTGTCTTTAGCAATTTCTAAAATTGTTTGGCGTGTAATACCGTTTAAAAAGCAATCGGGGATAGGTGTTTTAAGAATACCGTCTTTAATAATGAATAAATTGGCTCCAGAGGATTCCGCAACATACCCTCTATAGTCCAGCATGAGAGCATCATGAAACCCTGCTTCATTGGCAGCATGTTTTGCCATAGTGCCTAACATATAGAGCCCAGCAGCTTTACTTTGTGTCGGGGCTGTATTGGCAGCAGGTTTTCTCCATTGAGATGTACCCAAAGAAATACCATTGTCTCGAAGTTCTTTTGGAAAGTAAGCCGGCCAATACCACGCGCCAACGGCAACATTGATGCTTGTGGCTGGGGCAGAAATCCCCATTTCTTCTCCACCCCTCCATGCAAAGGCACGGATATAGGCATCTGTAAGATTGTTCTTTTCCATGAGTGCTGTCTTGGCGTTTTCAATATCAACAGGCGCGAAAGGGATCTTCATTCCTAAAATTTTAGCTGAATTAAAAAGACGGTTGGTATGTTGTTGGCTTTTAAAGATTTTTTTATTATAGGCGCGCTCCCCCTCAAAGACACAGCTCGCATAGTGAAGCCCATGAATAATAAGATGAGTTGTGGCGTCTTCCCAAGGGAGAATCTTTCCATTGACCCATAAGGACCCTTTTTTTGCATCATCTGGCATTAACATGTGTTAAGACGCTTTCTAGAACTTTTGGGTTCCTTTGGGTGTTTCTAGTTTTAAATTTTACTAGTTTTAAATTTTATAAGAGGCAGTATAATATAATCACATGTCATTAGAAGAAAAAAAACATATTTTGATTGTAGATGATGATGATCGAATTCGATCACTCCTTGTCCGCTATCTGGAAAAGCATAATTGTATTGTGATGTCTGCTGAAAATGCCCAGCATGCAGAAGATATTTTACGAGATTTTATTTTTGATATTCTTATTTTGGATGTCATGATGCCTGTTAAAAATGGATTTGATTTTGCACGGGAGGTTCGAAAGAATTCGGATGTGCCTATTTTGTTTTTAACGGCTAAAACAGAGCTTTCTGATAAGGCTGATGGATTTGAATCTGGTGCTGATGATTATCTGTCTAAACCGTTTGAGCCAGAAGAATTGATGATGCGTATTGACGCTATTCTAAGGCGAAGAGGGCTTAACCTTGAAAAAGAAGAAGTCTTTACGATTGGAAAGTGGACTTATAACCGAATGCGGATGGATTTAGTCTCTGAGAAAGAGACACTCCGTTTAACCGATGTTGAAAAAAGTTTGTTGGATGTTTTCTTATCCCGTCCCGATCACATTTTTTCAAGAGAGATTCTTGCTGGGCGTCTTGGTGTTGATGGAAATGATAGAACAATTGACGTTCAAGTGACACGGTTGAGAAAAAAAATTGAAGATGACACAAAGCAACCAAGGTTTTTACAAACAGTGAGAGGAAAAGGCTATGTTTTACATTTGGAATAAGCCTAGGAGCTTTGGGTATTAAACAGTATGAACTTTCCTAAACATATACTTCCCCGTTCTTTGTTTGGACGATCTTTAATGATTATCCTAATTCCTACGGTTTTGCTTCAATTAATTTTGATGGTTGTTTTTTTGGATAATCATTGGAAAAAGATGACCTTACGATATTCAGAAAGTGTGGCCGGAGAGGTGGCTCTTATTGTTCAAGGTTATAAAATTCATCATCAAGCCAATATTATCCCTTTTTCTCTTAAATCCTATTTTAGGATGGATGTTGATTTATATGAGAAAGATATTACAGAAAAAAAGCTTGTAGCAGAAGGAATGTGGGAACAGTGGGTTGTTGAATTCTTAGATACATCTTTAAAAGTTCATATCTCTGATCCTTATGAAATTATTTATGATTCAAAGAATGATATTGTCACAATTTATGTAGATGTCGGTCCTAAAACAGTCTCTATACAATTTCCTGATCGGCGAGTCTTTACATCATCTTCCTATATTTTTCTTCTTTGGATGATCGTGTCAGCTCTTATTCTTTCTTTTATATCTATTTGGTTTATGAGAAATCAAATTCGCCCTATTAGAAAATTGGCTGTGGTCGCAGATCGATTTGGTAGAGGTTTGGATGTGGGCGTATTTAAACCCACAGGAGCACGAGAAGTCCGACAAGCTTCTCAAGCCTTTATTGTGATGCAAGATAGAATTCAACGTCAGATTGAGCAGAGAACAACGATGCTTGCAGGTATTTCTCATGATCTGCGAACACCCCT
>JAJFGT010000036.1 GCA_021776015.1 Alphaproteobacteria bacterium | reverse complement strand
AAGCTAAACTCAAACCACCAGATAGAATAGAAAATCCCATACCCAGCTGAATAGCAAATACTGCATAACCGAAAAGCCCAAATACAATTGAAGGAACACCACTTAATACATCCAAACTTGAACCAACAAAACGTGCAAAAGGATTTTCAGCGGACACACACTCACTTAAATAAAGGGCAGCCCCCAAACCGATAGGTATAACTGTCATCAGACATATGCCCAATATCCAAAGTGTAGAAACAAGTAAAGGAAAAATTCCACCATGACGTCCTGCATCTAACGGTTCAGTAAAAAGAAACTCTAATGTTATATGAGGCAATCCATCAAATCCGATCTTCCATAACATCATTATAGGAAGAACGGCAACCAGAATTGCAATACTCCAAATTATAGCTGTTATCCAATATTGCCCAAGTTTGGATATATTAAGCATACTGTTTTCCCTTTAAATGATGAGCCATCAAAACCAAGACAACAGTAATCAGCAAGAGTAACAATCCACTTACAAACAACGCAAGACGATGACTATCAACAGCATAAGCCATTTCTAGTGCAATATTAGCAGTTAAAGTCCGTACAGGTTGGAACCAGTTAGTAGGAATTTGAACGACATTTCCTGTAACCATCAAAACTGCCATAGTTTCACCCAAGGCTCTTCCACTTTGTAAAACAACACCAGATAGAATTCCTGGCATAGCGACAGGGAGCGCAATACGATAAATCATTCCCCAGCGCGAAAGACCTAATGCCTTTGCACTCCGCAAATAATTTGAAGGAACATTTTCTAAAGCAGCATCAGCTGTTAATACAATCAATGGTAAGATCATCATTGCCAAAACAATTATTCCAGCCAAAACACTGGCACCTGGAGGCGCAAAACCAGTAATCCATGGAACAAGGACTATCAACCCCCATAAACCAAAGACTACAGAGGGAATGCCTGCCAATAATTCTATCATGCTATGATAGATACGTGCCACGACATTTGGTGCATAGAATTGTCCAAATATCGCAACAATAATCCCCAAGGGTGTTGCCAATATAACAGCC
Organism: Alphaproteobacteria bacterium; assembly: GCA_021776015.1. Classification (GTDB taxonomy): domain Bacteria; phylum Pseudomonadota; class Alphaproteobacteria; order Micavibrionales; family Micavibrionaceae; genus UBA1850. The sequence goes on along the minus strand of JAJFGT010000036.1, from coordinate 6,378 downwards.
CCCGATGCCACAAATAAACTCCCCACTAACATGGGTGTTAAACAAAATTCACCCTCCAATGGATGCCACCCACCCCCTAGAAAAAATGATCCAATACCCAGCTCTTTTATCAGGGGAACACTTTCACGCAACATATAATAAAGAATAAACAACAACACACTCGCCGAAAGGAGTGCGGATAATTGTAGACTCGTTTGAAAAACTCTACTCGTGCGCATCGACAGGAATAAAGTATTGTTGTTCAATGATTGAGGATACCTGAGGTGATTGGGCAAACGCTATGAATTCTTTTACTAAACCTTCTGGAGGCGTTAAAGTCACAAAATTAAGAGGACGAGATAAAGGATAATCACCTTGTTTAACAGATTCTATAGATGCAATAGCATCGCCAACCCCCAATAACTTAATCGCTGTTCCATGTTGTTCCTCATACTCAGCCGCCCCTATCGAGACGTAAGCAATAGCCCAAGGATTTCCAGAGATCGTTTTAATACCTTGCTGATTATCCCCAATAACAACGTCAGCTTTGATATCTCTGTTATTAAGTTTAAAATACTTTAAAAATAACTCCAGCGTAGACCGCCCCTCTGCTTTATTTACAACAGTAATAGGTTGATTTAGGCCACCGACCTGTTGCCAATTTTCAATACTCCCTTGATAGATGGAAACAACTTGTTCATCAGTAAGTGTCTCAATAGGATTTTTTGTATGAAGGATGAGAGTAATACCATCATAGGCAATAGTATGGCTTAATAAATCATTCTCTGTTGTCTTTAAACTACGCGAGGCCATACCAATATCTGCTAATCCAGATCGTGCATCGGCAACCCCACGCGAAGATCCTCCTGTTTGAACATCAACACGTACATTAGGATAGATCTTTTCAAAGGCACGTCCCAATTCCATCGCCAATGGTGCAATGGTACTTGAACCTGTTAGGGTTAGTTTTTCAGTCTCTTCCTTTTTACATCCCGATAAAACAATGCCCATCAAACTAAGAAGAAATAGTACATACACTAAACCATATTTCTTCATTGATTATCCTTCTACTCATTAACAAGATATTTTTAAAGACACTGCTCAGTGGTATTCGTATAAAACACTCATTAAGTTCCATCAATTTTACAAAAAAATTGAGATATCTTTGTCTGCGGAAAAAGGTGACGCTTATCCTCAATAATTTCACCTGATTGTACTTCTGCATCATGCAAGTATGGATATAAATCCTGTCCCTATCATACACAAAATACGATGATCATTATGAGCAAGGAATAACCCTTATGCCACATTGTATTTTCTACTTCTTAGGCTATATTACTAAGAGTATTAAAGGCAAATGAGGGGAGCACAAAATGAAACTAACTTTTTTAGGGGCAACAAATACTGTAACAGGTTCTAAATATTTATTGGAAGATGAACAAAAGAAAATATTAATTGATTGTGGCCTATTTCAAGGACTTAAAGAACTACGCCTCCGAAATTGGGAGGACTTCCCTATCAATCCCGCTACAATTGATGCTGTCATCTTAACACATGCTCATATTGACCATAGTGGTTACCTTCCCTTACTTGTTAAAAATGGATTTAAAGGTCAGGTTTATTGTTCTGAAGGGACAGCTGATCTTTGTAAAATTCTTTTACCCGACAGTGGGTACCTTCAAGAAAAGGATGCGGAACGCTCTAATCGTTATGGTTACACACGCCATAAGCCAGCCAAACCTCTCTATACACAAGAAGACGCCAATCGTGCACTTAAACACCTTAATCCTGTTCCATTTGGAGAGCCTCATCAACTCTCTGATTTTTTATCCTTTCGCTTGACCCATGCAGGACATATTTTAGGTGCAGCCTCTATTCAGATCAGTGATGGACAAACGTCCATTGTTTTTTCTGGTGATTTAGGACGACCTGATGATCCTGTCCTCAATGCCCCTGCGCATATTCAAGAGGCTGATTATCTTGTTGTAGAATCAACCTATGGAAACAGACGTCATAAAGACACAGATCCTTTGGCTCAACTTGAAGAAATTATTTCTAGAACAGCCGCTCAAGGAGGATCTGTTATTATTCCTGCCTTTGCTGTTGGACGAACCCAAAGTATTATGTATTATATTCATGAGCTTAAAAAAGCCAACCGTATTCCTAATATTCCTGTATATTTGGACAGTCCCATGGCGATTAATGCAACAAATCTTTTGCACAAACACCTTAATGAACTCCACCTATCCCCTGAAGAGTGTGCCAAGGTATGTGATGGTGTAATCTATACGCAGACTGTTGAGCAATCCAAAGATATTTATTCTAAAAACAACAACATACCAAAAGTCATTATTTCTGCCAGTGGTATGGCAACAGGGGGACGAATCCTTCATCATTTAAAGCATTATATAGGGGATCGAAAAAACACAATTTTATTTGCAGGATTTCAAGCAGCAGGAACACGAGGAGCACGTTTAGCTCATGGAGAAACAGAGCTTAAAATTCATGGGCATTTATATCCTGTTCATGCAAAAATAGAGATGCTAGACAATATATCTGCCCATGCAGATTATCAAGAAATTCTTGATTGGCTTGATTCCGCCCGTAACAACCCACCGCGTAAAGTTTTTATTACACATGGTGAACCTGAATCAGCTTCATCTATGAAATTTAAAATAGAAGAACATCTCGGCTGGAACGTTGAAATTCCAAACTATTTGCAAGAAGAAGAATTATAAATTCTCTATCAGAGAATTTCCATCAGTACAGGAATATTTGTCCAAAGAAGCGCTGTCCGAATTGTATGATGAGGATAGATAGATGCTAAAACATCTTTGTATGCCTGCATTTGTTTTTTATACTGTATTGGAATATCTTTAGGATCGTTTGGAGGCGGACGATTTGTTTTATAATCAACAATAAATATTTCATTTTCTGTCACAATTAAACGATCAATTTGTCCATTGATAACCGTATTATTCTCAAGTTGACCACTAATAGAGACTTCAGCACGAGATCCTTCTTGAAATACAGGAGAAAATATGGGGTCTTTGATAATCTTGAGCGTTTCTTCAACAATATCTTTTTGAGCTTCCCTATCAAATCCATGTCCTGACTGTGAAACATAATGATGCGCTGCCATTTCACGCTCGGCTTCAGGTTTTTCAGGCAGAAATTCCAGAAGGGTATGAATAATATTCCCTCTCTTAAAACGGTATTCTGTTGAAGCTTCTAGTGGCGACATTGCATAAACATCTCCAGAGGGACGAGAGGGTTGAAGAGGACGAGCAGGAGAAGGCTCTGCCCTCGGCTTTTGAAAAATCCATGAAGGAAGATTTTCTCTTAAGGCGGCAATCTCATGTGTTTTACCTGCAGAAGCAGGATTTGTCTGAGCATTAGAAATCGCTATAACATTCTCCGTCTGCATAATTTTACATGGCGTTCGAACACCTTCTTTTGTCGCAGCCTTAAGAGCCTCTTCAATTTTACAATACCAGCTATCTTCAAGATATTTTGTCTTTCCTGTATATCCACCAATATAGAGTTCGTCTCTGGCGCGTGTCAGGGCGACATAAAGAAGTCGTTGATATTCTCTATCATCATGTTCTAAAACAGCCTCCTTGCTCTTTTTAAAGAGATCTGGCGTAGATCGTGCAGCCCAAAAAGGATAAGGGAGTCCTGAGCGTCTCTGCCATAAAAGTTTTGATCCTGCCTGTTGTGCATTATCACGAGCACTCGATGTACGAATTGTATCTGGCAAAAATACAATAGGTGCCTGCAATCCTTTTGAACCATGAACAGTCATAATACGGACAGAATCCGATTCATCATCCATCTCTCTTTTAACATCTTGTGTTTCTCTCTTGAGCGTGTGAACAAAAGACTGAAGGCTTAATCCTTTCTCACGTTCTACATCAAGGGCAACATTTAAAAGTTCTTGAAGAGGATCTATAGCATCTTGCCCCAATCGTTTTATAAAGGCTCGTAGTCCACTTCCTTGTGGATCAGACGGACAAGGCATATTAAGAATAAAGCTGATAACATCAAAGGGACGTTTTTTTAAAGTAAAATTATGAATTTCAAGAAGATACTCATAGTCATCCGGTTTGTTTTCTTTAAAAACACTCCATAAAGATGATGATTTTTGATGACTAAGAATGAACTCCATAAGCTGATTCTCACTCCAGCCCATAAGAGGAGATTTTAAAAATGTTGCAAGTATTAGATCATCTTGTGGAAGCAATCCAAACTCAAGAGCTGCTAAAATATCCTGAGCAGCAATATGATCTTGAAGAACCATTCTATCTAATCCCCCAACAGGAATATTGTGATCTTTTAGAGAACGAACGAGTGTCTTTTGAAAGGATGATCGTTTTTTAAGCAGAATCATAATATCTCCTGCTCTAATAGGACGATTTTCTGATTCAAGAAGCCGTCCTTCATCAATCCAGTGTTTAATTGTTCCTGCAATTTTTTGTGCCATCAGATTAGCTGCACTACTGTTTTGAACGGGAGCATAAGGAATAGGCCATGGATCTAAATTTTCTATCTCTTCACCATAAATTAAAGGCCAGAGCTCGACATGCCCTGCCATCCCGCTTCGGTAGGCAGAGTGTTCAACCTCAATAGCTTGAGCTGTCAGGGATTGACGCATATTCTCCTGTGCAAAGACCAAGTCAACAAGAGTTAGAACAGCCTCTGTTGAACGAAATGATAATGTCAAAGGCACATCAATCCATTGCTTCGAAGCACGAGTAACTTTCTCCTTAAACATAGCTTGCATATTTCGAAAAATATCAGGATCTGCTTTTTGAAAACTATAGATAGATTGTTTTTCATCTCCAACGACAAAAAGTGTGCGCTCTATAGAATCTCTAGAGCTCTCTCCATGAAAAAACTCATCACTCAGGGCTTCAATAACACTCCATTGATCTGGATTTGTATCCTGTGCTTCATCAATGAGAAGATGATCTATCCCTTGATCAAGCTTAAATAATACCCATTGTGCAGCTGTTTGAGAATTTTTAAGAAGAGCAAATGTCTCTTGAATTAAATCATCAAAATCCAAAGCATTTCTTAACTGTTTCTCTTGCATATAAATTTCTAAAATTTTCTGTGAGACACACAAAAAATCATAGGTATCCTCAACCATATAAAGTTTGGCACGATCCTCAATAAAGTCTAAACAACGCTCAGCCTCTTTAAGAAACATAAATTCAATATCAGGAAAATTTTCCAACACTTTTTTTGTAGCTATTTTTTTTGAAAGAGTTTTTTTTGCTGTCAGAAAAAAAGAGGAGTACAGATCAATTTCTTTAGATGTATGTGGAGAATCATACAAAAATTGTGATAATTTATAGATCTTATCTTTTTCTGCTGATGTCCCGTATTGATCATATGCTTCAATCATAGATTTTATATCTTGAATGGGTGTCTTTTCAAAAAAAGATGAAATCAATTGTATTTCGCTTATATCTTGAGGAAGATGAACGGCATCTAAAAGAGCAGGCTTTAAATGTGCAATATCTACAATCTGATCAAAAGCATGAAGAATCTGCTGCTTTTCTTTCAAAGCATCTTCCAAAAACTTCATCAAATGCATATCAGAAGATTTAATGGAAAGATTTTGAACAGCTTGACCTAAAGGGCTTAAAGGATCATTTTTAGCCTGACTAAAAACACGTGTACGTGCTGTTTGAATGGCATCTTTTGCTTCATGTTCTGTCAAAACTGTAAAATTAGGAGAAAGCCCTGCTTCCAATGGAAATTTCTGGAGAATAGACTGACAAAAGGCGTGAATTGTCATTATTTTCAATCCTCCCTGCACATCAATCACACGTGCAAAAAGCGTCCGAGATTCTCTCATTTGTTTCGGAGAAGGCTCATACCCCATAAGTTTTCTTAAAGAGGTTTTCAAAATATCTTTCGGGCAAATAGACCATGTTGAGAGTTCTTTAGTGACCCTTAATGACATTTCAGATGCCGCTGCCTTTGTAAAAGTAATACAGACAATTCTTTCTGGAGGAGATGCAGGACGATTTTCTTCTGAAAGTAAAAGACGCAAGACGCGATCTGTTAAAATCTTAGTTTTCCCCGTCCCTGCCGAAGCATCAACCCAAACAGATTGGGCAGGATCTGAAGCAATTCTCTGCTTCTCATCTGGATCAATATTCGGAGATATTATAATTTGTTCAGGCTGTATACTATTCATCATGCAACATCCTCATTCTCTGAACTTGTTGACCATTCTGCGACACGTGCAAAATGAGCATAGTCCTGATAGGCAGGTTCTTTTCCTGCAAAAGGAAGTGAAATATAGGGCATATCAGAAGATTTAATGGAAAGATTTTGAACAGCTTGACCTAAAGGGCTTAAAGGATCATTTTTAGCCTGACTAAA
>JAJFGT010000035.1 GCA_021776015.1 Alphaproteobacteria bacterium | reverse complement strand
TCCTATAGCCACACCACAGGGGTTGGCATGTTTAATAATGGCAACGGCGGGGGCATCAAATTCAGAGACAAGCTCATAGGCGGCATCTGTATCATTTAGATTATTGTAAGAAAGCTCTTTGCCTTGTATCTGTGTGGCAGTGGCAACACCGGGTCTATCGCTTCCATCTAAATAGAGAGCGGCTTCTTGGTGAGGGTTTTCTCCATAACGGAGTGTTTGTTTTAAATCTCCAGAAAAGCTAATGCGTTGAGGGGTAACCTCGTCAATCTGTTCAGCAAACCAACGAGCAATATTAGAATCATAGGTTGCTGTGAGAGCATAAGCATGTGCCGCTAGCTTTTTACGAAGAGGATGCGTGATGCATCCATCATGAGTTTCCATGTCTTTAAGAACAAGAGCGTAGGATTCAGGGCTGGTGGCAACGGTACAAAAATCAAAATTCTTTGAGGCGGAGCGAATCATCGCAGGGCCTCCAATATCTATGTTCTCAATACATGTATCAAAATCAGCACCGCTTTTAATGGTTTCAATAAAAGGGTAAAGATTGCACACAAGCAGATCAATGGGATTGATATTATTCTCATCCATGGCTTTGATGTGGCTGTCTTTGTCACGGCGCCCAAGGAGTCCCCCATGAATCTTAGGGTGAAGTGTTTTAACTCGTCCATTCATCATTTCTGGTGAGGCTGTATAATCTGAAACATCGATGACAGTTAAACCCGCCTCTTTAAGAGCCTTTGCTGTCCCACCTGTTGAAAGAAGCTCAACATTGTAGCTTGCAAGTTTAGTGGCAAATTCAACGATATCGGTTTTATCGGAAACAGAGAGAAGAGCACGTTTTATTTTTATTTCTTGAGGGTCTCGAATTGTGGAAGATTCTGTATCAGACATAATTTCTTTTCTCTATCTCTCTTCTTTAGGCTTGTGTGTGAATAACAAAAGTAATCTGTTCATCGCTGGGCTCAATTGTGATCTCCATGCCAAGATCCCGTGCATTGAGTCCGAGCAAGTAAGCTGTGACAAGGCGTGGGCAAATATCTTTAATAGGTGTGCTCCCTGAGAGAGCATTGATAACACTTTCACGAAGGAGGAAATCCTCTCCTGATGCTATAACTTCTACACGATTTTTATCTGTTTCAAGGCGTAAGATACCGCCCTTTGGAAGCGTTTCTATAGCAAGAAGAAATGTGCCTACGAGGACTTTATGAAATCCAATATGAGTAATTTGAGTAATATTTCCTTGTGGGTCCCACTCTTGAGAAATCTTATCGTCGAGTTTTAAAAGATCGTCCATAACGGTATAGACATCGTCTGCTTTAATACTCTCATCTCGTCCGCCTGCACCATAAGCTAGGCGAAAGGCTTTAAGTTTTGTGGTGGCTTGTAATGCAGAGTGACGCATCAAATCAAAAACATCATCTAGAGAATCTGCGCCCATCTCATCTAAAACTTCAATTCCGTTATGAATAGCTCCGACGGGGCTGATGAGGTCGTGACAAATACGAGAAGCTATCATCTCAAGGAGAAGAGTTCTTTCTTTCATGGGGGTAGGTGTTCTTTCTTTGTCTTTGTTTTTTTAGCTCTTAGCTCGTGTGAATCAAAAAGGAACTGTATATCCTATTTTATTCACGTGAGTTTGGACCATATCCTTTAAACGTTCAAGCCCTTCTTTGCTTGTTGATTCTGCACGTGTGACAAGGACATTTTGCGTATTAGATGCACGCACAAGCCACCAACCGTCATTCATTGAAACGCGAACACCATCTGTATCATTGATATCGATGCCTTCTTGTGCAGACTCTTTTACATTTTGAATGAGGGCATTAATAATAGAAAACTTATTGGCTTCATCAACTTCAATACGAATTTCAGGTGTACTGAAGAGCTTAGGCATATGTGCTGTTAGCTCTGAAAGAGGTTGTCCAGACTCTGCAAGAATATTCAAAAGACGGATCGCGCAATATAAGGCATCATCGTACCCATAGTATCGATCTGCAAAGAAGATATGACCACTTAGTTCTCCCGCTAGAGGGGAATTAAGTTCCGCCATTTTTGTTTTGATGAGTGAATGCCCTGTTTTCCACATAACAGGATTTCCTCCCAGTCTTTCAATTTCATCAAACATAGATTTTGAACATTTAATGTCTCCAACAATGGAAGCATTTGGATGTGTTTTCAAAACGGATTGTGCGTACAAAGAGAGAAGAGTATCACAGCGAAGAATCTCTCCTTTCTCGTTGACCACACCAATACGGTCAGCATCTCCATCAAAAGCTATTCCACAGTCAGCTTTTTTGTCTTTAACGGCCTGAATTAAATCTTCTAAATTTTCATCTACCGTGGGGTCTGGGTGGTGGTTAGGGAAGGAGGCATCAATTTCTTCATAGAGAAGGTGATGTGTTCCAGGAAGTCTTTTAACAAGGTGTTCAAGAAGAATACCAGCCGCACCGTTTCCATTGTCCCAAACGATTGTAAGTTCTTTATCTGTATCAAGATCTTGCAAGATACGCTGAAGGTATGATTCTGAGAGGTCTATTTCCGTGTATGTGCCTGTGCCTGTTTCATAGTCAGCTGTCGATGCAATGTCTCCAAGTTCTTGAACCAAAGCTCCATAAACAGGCTGGCTTTGGAAGAGCATTTTAAATCCATTGTAGTTTGAGGGGTTATGGGATCCTGTAATCATAATACCAGCATCTTTTTGAGTAGACTTAACTGCAAAATAAAGGAATGGAGACGGCCCCAGTCCTACGGACGTGACATTAATCCCTGTAGAGAGAAGCCCTTGAGAAACAGCATTGGCATAAATAGGAGAGGATTCTCGTCCATCATAACCGATGGCAACAGTTGTTCCCCCACGACGTTTAACCATTGTTCCAAAGGCACAGCCAATGGCAAAAGCATCTTCTGCTGTAATATCTTGGTCAACAATTCCACGGATGTCATACTCTCTTAAAATTGTAGAGCTAAGACGATGAGGGGTGCGGGAAAAAGATACTGTTGGAAATGGTAAAGCTGTTTGCATTGTGTTCTTCTATGTTTAGTTTGAATTGAGAGTACGCTCTAGGCGGCTTTTGATTGGATTTCTTTGGCATGTTTTTGAATAATATCTTGAACAGAATGACCAATTTCAGGGTCTTGAAGACTAAAGGCAATATTAGCCTCTATAAATCCTACGCGACTTCCACAATCATAACGGTGTCCATCGTATCTAAGCCCATTAAAAGGTTGAGATCCAATGAGTTTTGCCATGGCATCTGTGATTTGAATTTCTCCTCCTGCACCTGTTTCAAATTTTGAAAGATGATCAAAAATTTCAGGTTGAAGGATATAACGCCCAATAATAGAAAGGGTTGATGGAGCGTCTTCTGGCTGTGGTTTTTCAACAAGGCCTTTGATTGAAGCCATTTTCCCATTATCTGATTCAACGTCCAAAATACCATATTTGGGCGTATCTTCACGAGGAATATCCATAACAGCGACCATATTGCCTCCTGTCTCATTGTACTGTTCAATCATTTGCTGAAGACATGGTTTCTCAGAAAGGATGACATCATCAGGGAGCATAATGGCAAAGGGTTCATCGCCAACAAGTTTGCGCGCACACCAGATGGCGTGGCCAAGTCCTAAGGGTCTAGCTTGACGTGTTAGAAAGAGCTGACTTTCTCCTATTTCACTCGTACGAACGCGTTCAATCATGTCGTATTTACCACGAGCTTCAAGTGTGCGCTCAAGTTCGGGTTGATAATCAAAATGTTCTTCCAGCATTTCTTTTTGTCGACCCGTGACAAAGATAAACTCTTCAATGCCTGCGGCTTTGGCTTCTTCAAAGGCATGTTGAATAAGAGGACGATCAACCAGAGGAAGCATCTCTTTGGGCATAACTTTTGTAGCAGGAAGAAATCGAGTTCCTAAACCTGCAACTGGAAAAACGGCTTTGCGAATGGGTTTCCATTCAGTGTTTGTTTTTTTAGACATGTTACCTCTTGTGTTTGGTGTGTTGCGTCGCCATACTTGCCATGTTTTAAAACTATTGTCCAGAAAGAGTTTTCAGAATGTATCCACAGGGTTTAAAGTTATTAAGAGATGAAATGCAGAGTCAAAATGTACAGGGCTTTCTTGTTCCTCAGACAGATGCTTTTATGGGAGAGTATATCCCTGCGTGCGCCCAGCGTTTAGCTTGGGTTTCTGGCTTTACAGGATCATCAGGAGAAGCTGTCATTCTTCAAGATAAAGCCTGTGCTATTACGAATGCTATTTATACGCTTCAGATTAAACAGCAGGTCAGTGCTGATTTGTTTGAAATCGAAGATGTAACACAGACAAAACTATCTGATTGGATAAAGAGGCATACAGAAAAGACAGATGTCATTGCATTTGATCCATGGCTTCATACGGATGCACATATTCAGGAATTAGAAGAAAAAGGACTTATTTTAAAGCCTGTTGACGACAACTTAATAGACAAGGTTTGGAAAGATCGTCCTGAGCCACCTGCTGAAGCTGTTTTCCTTTTTTCTGATCAAACGGCTGGACGGACAGCGCAAGAGAAGAGGGAGCTCATTGCACAAGAGCTTAAAAAGACGGCGCTGGATGCGTTTGTTCTCTCTGATCCACAATCCATTGCGTGGCTTTTAAATGTGCGGAGTACGGATGTTCCTTGTACTCCATTACCACTGTCTTATGCCGTCATTTATATGGATTCAACAATCGATTGGTTTATTCAAAAAGAACGCGTACCCAAAGATGTCCAAAATCATTTAGGACAGGGTGTTCGTTTGATTGATCCTGTCAATTTAAAGCATCATTTCATGGATATAGGCAAAAAAGAAAAAGTAGGATTGGATCATAAGCGATCTCCGATCGCATTTAAGTATATGTTAGAGCAGGGAAACTGTAAAATTGTTGATATCAAAGACCCTTGTATTAATATTCGAGCTTGTAAAACAGATTCTGAAATTGAAGCTATGAAAGTAGCGCATATTCGAGATGGAAAGGCTTTAACGAAGTGTCTCAAATGGATTGAAGAGGAGGCACCCAAAGGAGAGCTCACAGAGCTTATTGTTGATGCCAAGCTTAGAGAGTTTCGAGAAGCTACAGGAGTTCTTAAAGGTTTAAGTTTTGAGAGTATCTGTGGTTGGAAAGAAAATGGAGCTATTGTTCATTATCGTGTGACAGAAGAAACAAGTCTACCTATTAAGGGGCAGGGACTTCTTTTACTTGATACTGGGGGGCAATATCTGGATGGTACAACAGATGTGACACGAACCGTATCTATTGGAGAGCCATCAGCAGAGGAAAAACATCATTTTACGCTTGTTTTGAAGGGGCACATTGCTGTTGCAACCGCAATATTTCCTGAAGGAACGATGGGAACGCAGATTGATATGCTCGCACGACAGGCCCTTTGGAAAGAAGGTATAGATTATGGACATGGAACAGGACATGGTGTTGGATGCTATTTAAGTGTTCATGAAGCAGCAGCCTCTATTAGTCCTCGTTCTACTGAAGTTTTTAAAGCAGGGATGATCATCTCAAATGAACCTGGATATTATAAAGAAGGTGCCTATGGTATTCGTATAGAATCTTTGGTGCTAGTGGTTGAAACGGGCCAAATCCTTGAGGATGGACGTAAACTTCTTGGCTTCGAAACCATTACAATGGTGCCTTTGGACGAAAAGCTTATCGACGGGACTCTTCTGACTGAAGAAGAATTACGATGGGTCAGAGAGTATCAAATGAAAGTTAAAAAAGCTCTTGTATAACAATGAGTAAGAAGAGTTTTTTAATAGAATGAAAAGGATGTAGATATGAAATTTAGCCAGATAACGTTATTGTGTATTTTACCTTCGATAGTTTTTTCTTCATTCGCACAGGCTTCTGAAATTGTTTCAACCTTGGTCAAACAAGAGATAAGGGTGACACCTATCTATCAATATATGCCATGTAAAGAAGCTCAACTTGAAAGTGCTTCTAAGTTTCAGAAAGAGCGCTTTGGAAAAGTAAAGTTTCTTGTAAGTAATGCTGAGTTATCTCTAGGGTGTGGAGCATCAAGAGGGTGTTTACTACAATTATATTATAATCCTTCTGAGGGGAATGAAATTGAATATTATGAACAGTCTTTAGAGGGACAATGTACTTTGAAGAATATAGAAAACCTTCCAAGTTTTGATGTCTCAACATTCCAAGCTAATATACAAATTGAAAAAGCGGACTTACTAAAGGCGGGGATTGCTGAAGAAAACATAAAAAGTACAAGGATCAAGGACACACAGTTTGGTCGTGTTATCGCAACGATTGGTAGTAGTGAATTTTTAAGATTCTCGATTAGTTATAGCCAAAAGCCACTGTTTGATATTATGGATATAAATGGAAAAGAGTTTAGAATTCAATATGCTTCTGAGTAATAAACACGATAGAAATTAAGAGTAAATTCAATAAAATTGACAAGGCTGTCTTAACTAAAGGCGAGTATTTCTAAAGCTTACTTTGTACT
>JAJFGT010000034.1 GCA_021776015.1 Alphaproteobacteria bacterium | reverse complement strand
TGTATTAAAACGTTTAGATGACATTGCGTTGGAAGGGTTGCTCAATCGTGCAGAAGACGAGAAATCAGGACCCCTCCCCCTCACAGATGAGGCGCGTCAATCTCTCAAAGCCATGGCAGACGGAGATGGACGATATTGCCTTTCCTTGGCAGAACAAGTTTTTATGCAAGCAGATCCAAGCAAACCTTGGGGGAATGAAGAATTATTCAAATCCGTTCAAAAAAGAGCTCCTCTCTATGATAAAGGTGATGATAGTCACTATAATTTAATTTCTGCCTTACATAAATCTATGCGCGGATCAGACGTAGAAGCTACACTCTACTGGTTTTCTCGTATGCTCGACGGAGGGGAAGACCCTCGCTATATTGCTCGGCGTATGACCCGTATGGCTGTGGAAGATATAGGATTGGCCGACCCTCAAGCCCTTCAGATATGTTTATCGGCATGGGAAGCATATGAACGTTTAGGTTCACCAGAAGGAGAGCTTGCTCTAACACAAGCCATGATTTATTTGGCCACGGCCCCAAAATCAAATGCTGCCTATATGGCGACGAAATTAGCGATGCGTACGGCAAAAGAAACAGGCTCCTTAATGCCACCTAAACACATTCTTAATGCTCCAACACAACTTATGAAAGATCAAGGCTATAAAGACGGATATATTTATGACCCTGACACAAAGGATGGATTTTCTGGACAAAATTACTTTCCTGATGATATGGAACGAACACAGTTCTATAATCCCGTAGAGCGAGGCTTTGAACGAGACATTAAAAAGCGTCTCGACTATTGGAGCAAATTAAGGGAAAGAAAAACAGAATGACAAAAGTAATTCTCAAAAGCTTAGAAGATTACACGTCCAGAGAAGAAGAACAGATTCCCCATCAAAAAATTATAAATCTGATTCACTCTAAGCCTGATTGCTTTTGGAGAAACTGTTATCCTTCTCACATCACAGGATCAGCGCTTCTTATCAATCAAACAGGTGACAAAGCACTTTTAAACTATCATAAATTTCTTAATAAATGGCTTTCTTTTGGAGGGCATGCCGATGGAAATACAGATATTTTTGACACGGCCCAAAGAGAAACAGAAGAGGAATCTGGTATTTCTAACTTTAAAGACCCTATAGGAGGTATATTTGATTTGGATATACACCCTATCCCCTCTTGTGAAAAAAAGAATGAACCTGTTCATGAACATTATGATATTACCTATCTCCTCCAGTGCACAGATGATAGTGCCTTTAAAATAAGTGATGAATCTATAGAATTAAGATGGTGTACGTATGAAGAGGCTCTTAACTTAGTCTGTAATAACAACCAATTTTTTGATGGGCTCTCACAAAATGAGATGGCAAAGAATAGGATGGCACGTTTGCTGAATAAATGGCATATTTGGGAAAAGGACACTACATGAATACATTTATGTTTATTGCTATCGCTATAGGAGGCGCTTTAGGATCAGTCAGCCGCTATGGTCTTAATCTCTTTTTGACACAGAAAATAACAACAGCTTTTCCTATTGGTATTTTCAGTGTCAATGTTCTTGGTTCAATTTTAATGGGAATATCTGTCGCACTTTTTACCTATCTATGGGGAGGATCACAAACAGCCCGAGCTTTTTTTACAATCGGCTTTTTAGGTGCCTTTACAACATTCTCAATATTTTCCCTTGATGTTCTTCAACTCATAGAACGTCAAGCCTATCTTATGGCTTTTATTTATACATTTGGTTCTGTACTTTTATCCATAGGAGGGGTATTCCTTGGTTTTATTTTAACAAGGATTATTATTACATGAGTAACGTCCGTCACATACAAGTCAAAGCCGATGAAGAAGGCCAGCGTCTTGATCGCTGGATAAAGAAACATTGTCCTATGACACCTTTTGGACTCCTTCAGAAAATTATCCGCACAGGGCAAGTTCGTGTTGATGGCAAACGCGCCAAAGGTGATACAAAACTTGGCTATGGACAAAGCGTTCGTATTCCCCCTTTAGAAATGCACGATGGTCCTCCTGCCTATAAAATTCGTGAAGGAGATACAGCCTTTATGGAATCTCTCGTTGTCTATGATGACGGAGATCTTCTAATCCTCAATAAACCTCATGGTCTTGCGACACAAGGCGGTTCAGATATTGACCGCCATATTGATGGTATGCTGGCTGTTTTTGAAAAAACACATGGGAAATTCAAAGGCGTGCGCCCAAAACTTCTCCACCGCCTTGATAAAAATACATCTGGTCTTCTGATGTGTGCCAGAGAACTTAAAACTGTTCAAGCCATGGGACGTACCCTCAAAGATAAAAATATTCGAAAATACTACTGGGGATTTGTGCACAATATCCCTGAAGCAGAAAAAGGAACTGTCTTTTGTGGAATCTCAAAAGGAAAAGGATATAAAAAAGAACGTATGATCCTTGATGATGAGGATGGGCAACGTGCCCAAACGGAATTTTCTGTTATTGATACTGTCGGAGATCAAGTCGCTTTTAATGCCATTTTGCCAAGAAAAGGACGAACACACCAAATTCGTGTCCATGCGGCTGATGCTATGGGGTGCCCCATCATTGGCGATGAAAAATATGGGGGACATTTTATTGAGGGGTTTAATCTAAATGAACGCCTCCACCTTCAAGCCTATCGTATTGTTTTTCCAAACCCCAATAAGAAAACTCAAATGCTAGATATTTCTATTCCTCTGGCTGACGATTTGAAAAAA
The DNA here is from genome assembly GCA_021776015.1 of Alphaproteobacteria bacterium. Lineage (GTDB taxonomy): Bacteria > Pseudomonadota > Alphaproteobacteria > Micavibrionales > Micavibrionaceae > UBA1850. Next base: position 3,056 of record JAJFGT010000034.1, on the reverse strand, counting down.
ACATGTGAAACTCTTGGGTTTCACCCAGACAGAATGTATGACCCCTTTGAGACAATAAAGACTTAAGTAATAATGGTTCTATTTAACGACACACTCCCCCCAAAACCAAAAACATTTTGGAGTAAATTCCTAACATGGAATATTCGTTTGTTGCTTTTATTTATAGCCCTCTTCTTTCTCTTTGTTGGCTGTCTCAATCTTATTCAAGGAAATGGAGAAACACAAAAAAGCGGTATTGAAAAAACAATTTCTGGGCTCACACATAAAGATACACACATTAGAGAGTTGAAAACATTTGAGCTTTTTCCTGAGATTATTCTAGATTTCAACGGTATCAAAAACGGTCTTTTCTCAGATCAACATATCAATATTCAAGAAGCGTTTTTTCAAGCGCCTGGTGTTCTTATGATGACGCGAAATGGTTTATTCAAAGACATCGACCTGAAGAAAATCGATTTTTTAAAAAACAATGACCTCATTCACTCTATTGAAACAATTGAAATCATTCATAAAGAGAAAGATAATGAAGAAAGCACTCCTTATGTCTCTCTTCAGTTTTCTTTTCCTCTCCTTATTGAATTACGTTTTGAGATTGAAACAGTGAGTAATACCCCGTCCGCTTCTGGAGAGTACACTTATAAAATAAAGTCTCATTTCCCTTTTTCTCTTCATTGGGAGGATAAAGTGATTTCAGGACATTTCTTTGGAGAAGGTGGAAAATATTATATTACAGGTACAGGTCAAAATCTTGATGCTTCTGAAGCACCCTTTTTTAGCATTGATCACACAAATGTTTCCTGCTTCATTGGAGAATTCAATCTATCTGATTACACAGTTTCCTTTAAAAATGGACTTATGAAGACAGAGTCTATGAATCCCCTCCATGATGTTTTCCCTCTTAAATTTAACTTTTTTACACAAGGAATCGAAATTCTTGATTTAGGTCCAGACCCTCTTTTCCCTCCAGACCCAAAAGCTTTAGATAAAAGTTTGTGCTCCCCCTATACATAAAATTAAAGAACAGAAAAAATTTCAATGAAACGATTTTATAAACATGTCGCCGTTTTACAAACGCCATCAGGATATTCGATTACACTTGATGGAACAGATATAAAAACCCCTTTAAGAGTTCCTCTTGAAGCGCCGACACATCCTTTGGCTCTTCTTATGCAAGAAGAATGGGAATCTCAAGGAGATACGATCAACCATGAAACTATGCCGATCACTCAAATCATAACGACGGCCTTAGATCGTGTTCATAAAGACCGTTCTGAAATCGAAAAGAATGTTTTGGCTTATTTGGATACAGACATGATTTGTTATCGTGCTGAACAACCAGAAACATATAGCCGTCGTCAAGCAGGTGCTTGGAATCCTTGGATTGACTGGTTTGAAGAAAAAACAGGAGACCGCCTTCTTACAACAACTGCTCTAACTGCTCTCAAACAGTCAGAAAAGAATATTGAATATACCTCTGAGTATATAAATAATCTTGATCTATGGAATTTCACACTCTTCCAACTTCTTGTCTCTATCACAGGATCTGTTGTCCTCTCCATGGCATTCATGGAAAAACAGATTGATTCAGAAGCCCTTTTTGATCTTTCACATGTAGAAGATCTCCTTAAATCTGAAATCTATAATGAAGATTTTTATGGACTAGATACAACTCAAGAGCGAAAATGGAATATTACGAAACGAGATTTTATTGCCGTTCGAAAAATTCTTGAGACTCTCTAATAAAGAAATCAACCTATATCTAAAAAGCTCTGTAGAATAACTTGTGCGGCAAGCTGATCTGTTAATCCTTTATTCTTGGCCTTTCTTTTATCCACATATCCATCCAGAATGTTATCCACAGAATCCGTCGAGTATCTCTCATCATGATACGTATAAGGAGGACATTCTATATGGTTTTCAACTTCTCCCATAAAATCTCGAACAGATTGACAGGAACGCCCTTCTTGACCACTCGTTTCCAAAGGGTAGCCGACAACAAAGCCATCTACATTATATTCTAAGATTAGATCTTTTAAAGATTCCATGTCTTGCTTGAATTTTTTACGTTTTATTGTTCCCACTGGAGTGGCTATTCCTGTGATCAAATTCGCAACGGCTACTCCAATTGTCTTACTTCCAACATCAAGACCAAACAATCGAGCATCATTTCTCATCTTTTTTCTGAATTCTTGTGCTTCTAATCTAGACATTTGGCTCACTTCCCTTTATTCCAAGTAGGGTAAGAATGCATGAAAGCCAAAAAGATTAAAAGAGAATATAATAATGGATCAAAAAACAGTAGCCCGCGTAGCACATCTTTCACGATTAGAGCTCTCAGAAGAACAAAGTCATGCTCTAGAAAAACAACTTGGGGATATCATTGGTTTTGTTGAACAACTCTCTGAGGTTAATACAGATGCTATAGAACCTCTTGCAAGCGTTGTTGATGCTGCCCTGCCCCTTCGAAAAGATGAAGTAACCGATGGTGGCCAAAAAGAGGCTGTCTTAGCAAATAGTCCTGAAGAAAATGAAGATTTTTATGTTGTAACCAAGATTGTAGAATAATATATCGGAATAATAAACATGACTGACCTAACTCAACTGAGCATTACAGAAACCATAAAATCCCTCCGTAAGAAAGATTTTACAGCCATGGAATTGACTCAAGCACACATTTCACACATGGAAAAACATGTAAATTTAAATGTGTACATCACAGAAACACCAGAGCTTGCTCTTACACAAGCTAAAAACTCTGATGATCGCTATCAAAAAGGAACTGAAAAGATTCTGGACGGAATCCCTCTCGGCATTAAAGATCTCTTCTGTACAAAGGGAATTAAAACAACAGCCGCAAGTAAAATTCTTGAAAATTTTATCCCGCCTTATGAATCAACCGTGACGCAAAAACTTCTTGATGATGGATCTGTCTTTTTAGGAAAAACAAATCTTGATGAATTTGCAATGGGATCTTCGAATACGACCAGTGCCTTTGGAAACGTCATTAACCCATGGAAATCTCCAAACAACCCTGATGTTAACTATGTGCCAGGAGG
>JAJFGT010000033.1 GCA_021776015.1 Alphaproteobacteria bacterium | reverse complement strand
GGATTCAACCTATTGCGTATAAGTTTAGGCCATTTTTAAACTGTGAGGTGAAAGCCCTTGAAATTGCAGAGATTTACTCTTTTATGGGAGAAAATAACCAGTTTCAGTGAGGGAGTTACATGCGCAGCACACATCTATTATTTATTATCCTTGCACTGATATTGATTTCAATTCCTGAAACAGCGCACGCTCAAGCTTTGTTTGATTCAGGTACAAATTTCCTAACGGCTCTTCAGAACCTCCTCACAAACACTTGGGCACGTATCATCGCCATTATAGCGGTTATTGGCCTCGGGATACTCTGGATGACTGGCAGATTAGCTTGGGGTGTGGCCGCTTCAATAATTGGCGGCATTATCCTTGTATTTGGCGCGCCTGCGATTGTTGATAGCATTGCAGGCTCATTATAGAGAGCCGATAGATGAGCTATGATAATGAAACAGATTATGACCCTTTATTCGTGGGAATGACCAGACCCCCGATAGTCATGGGCGTACCAATGGAATTCTTCGGGATCAACTTCATTATTTTTGGAATTGGAATGATTGCCTTTGCATCATTATCAGCAAAGGCACTTTTCGTTTTACTGGTTTGTTTGCCTCTTCACGTTTTCGGATATATCGCGACTGAAAAAGAGCCGCACTGGATGAGCATATATTTAACCAAATTGACAAAATGCGGGCCAATACAAAACCGGGGCTTTTGGAAGTCCAATAGCTATAAACCATGAGGATAGAAATTTTAAAGTGTTACGAGCTGCAAGAAAAAAAGATACGCAACTTGGAAGGATCGCAGAGCGTGAAGTAAAGGCTTCGAGCTTTATTCCGTATTCGCGGCATTTCGACGACACTACTCTCAAAACAAAAGCTGGATATCTTCTTAAAGTTATTAAAATAGAAGGATTACCCTTCGAAACAGCGGATCAAACAGACCTCAACACTCGTAAAAATATCAGAGCGACTTTGCTCAGAGGTATTAGCAATTCTCGCTTTGCAGTTTACCACCACACAATAAGAAGACGCGTATCAGATAAATTACCAGGATTATTTGTAAACGACTGGTGCAGAAAACTTGATAACAAATATCAAGAAAAGCTCTCTCAAAAAAATATGTTTGTGAACGAACAATTTATTACAATCGTTCGTCGCCCTCCCCAGAGTAAAATCGGCATCATGGCCAATATCAGCGGGACTTTATTCTCATCCGTTGACCGCTCTGCACGGCAACAAAAAGATATTGAAAATTTACGCGCTCTCAATGAGGCCGTAAATAATATTGTATCAACTTTAGAGCCATACAAACCAAGGGTTTTGAGGGTTTATGATACAGAAAATGGTTCATTTTCCGAACCGCTTTCATTCCTGTCTTATTTGGTAAATTTAGAAAATAAGCCCATTCGCCTTCCAGCTTGTTCTATTGCCGATTACTTACCAAAAAAAAGATTGTCATTTGGCAGAGAAACTTTTGAATTACGCGGGGCGGCATCCAGTGATGTAAAGCTCGGGGCAGTCATGTCAGTGAAGGAATACGATAATGCAACAGGTCCGGGGATGCTGGATTCATTCCTTCGCCTGCCACATGAGTTTATTCTTACCCAATCTTTTGGATTTGTTGATCGTCAGACTTCATTAAGTGCTATGAACGAGGCAGAAAGAAAGATGATCGCTTCTGAACAAGGCGCAGAGAGCCTCATTGTTGATATTCAAGAAGCCAAAAATGATCTCTCTTCTGGCAAATCTTCATTTGGCGAGCATCATATTTCTCTTACTGTGTTCGCAGATAATAAAGATCAATTAGATAAGTCGATAAGCGACTCTCTGAGCGCCTTTACCAACCTTGGCTTAATATGCGTGCGCGAAGATGTAAATTTAGAACCTGCATTTTGGGCAAATTTACCTGCCAACTTTAACTACATTTCACGAAGATCACTCATATCTAATCGTAACTTTGCGAGCTTTGCTAGTCTTCACACCTTCCCTGCTGGTAGCAAACAAGAAAATCACTGGGGTTCGGCCATTACAAGGCTAGAGACAACCTCTGGCACGCCATATTGGTTCAATTTTCATGAGCGTGATGTCGGGAATTTTACAGTTATTGGGCCGACAGGAACGGGGAAGACAGTTTTGCTTACGTTTCTAATGGCACAAGCTCAACGCCTCAAACCGCGATCTATATATTTTGATAAAGACCGTGGAGCGGAGATATTTATTCGTGCTATTGGCGGTGAATACACTGTGGTAAGTCCCGGTAAACCTACGGGATTAAACCCGCTTCAACTTGAAGATACACCCAAAAACAGAGGTTTTCTCAGAGATTGGCTTCAGCTGCTTGTGTCAGATGATAGTCATCAACGCTTAACATCTAAGGAAGTTGATATTATTTCGGATGCTGTAAATGCAAATTTTGAAGCCCCGCCAGAAAATAGGCGGCTTCGCTATATTGCAGAACTTCTGGCAGGTTATGGTGCAGAACAAGGTTCATCACTTGGAGAAAAAATCGCAAAATGGCATTCAAAGGGCGAACGCGCATGGCTTTTCGATAATGAACAAGACACTCTTGCCTTAGATAACAGCACAATAGGTTTTGATTTAACCTCAATCTTGGATGATAAGATTAGCCGCGCTCCTTGGCTTCTTTATATCTTCCATAGAATTGATGAACTTCTGAACGGTGAAAAAACAATCATCATGCTCGATGAAGGTTGGAAAATGCTTGATGATCCAGTCTTTACCGCGCGCATAAAAGATTGGATGAAAACCATCCGAAAACAAAACGGAATTCTCGGTTTTGCCACTCAATCTGTGAGGGATGCCCTCAATTCAGAGGTAGGCGATACGATTATTGAACAATCATTCACGCAAATTTTTCTGCCCAATAACAAGGCTTCGGAAGAAGATTATTGCAAGGGCTTTGGGCTTACACAGCAGGAACTCATGATTATTCGTGAGCTAACACCGGAATCAAGATGTTTTCTCATTAAGCATGGCACGGATTCAGTGATCGCAAAGCTGGATTTAAGCAATATGGATGATTTTATTGCAGTTCTCTCAGGACGAACAGAAACCGTAAAACTCCTCGAAGAAATTATGAAAGAAAAAGGCAAGTCTCCTGAAGATTGGCTCGACACATTTTTACAAAGGAGAAAACAATGAAAATTCTAAATCTCGTTATTCTTACGGCTGCAATCATATTTTTGCAAAGCGCTGATGCAAAGGCCCAAGGCATACCAGTTTATGATGCTTCAAGCTTCGCGCAGCTTATAGCCCAAATTGATGCTATGGCTGATGACTACCAAAAACAACTTGAACAACTAGATGAAGCCGTTAGGCAATCAAACGCTATGACTGGCTCGCGCAATATGGGGGATGTTGCAAATGGTCTGTTAGAACAACAATTACGCGAATATTTGCCAAACACTTGGCAAGACACCATGAATATCATCAATAGCGGTAATGTTCCCAACGGTGCGCTAGGCACACAAAGCATTTATAACGATCTTTACAATGACTTCTCCCCTCTTTCGGGTGCAGATTTAATGCCTTCCGATCCGACAAGTAACGTGGCTAAAGCTATAGATCGCCGCACTGGTACAACATACGCAGCATTATCGGCAAGCGAACAAGCATTCAATAATGTTCCTGTTAGAATGCAAACCTATAACACTTTGCTAAGCGAATTAAATAACAGCGATGATTTAAAAACATCTGTTGATTTACAAGCCAGAATTGCTGCTGAGAACGGTGTAGCTCTCAATGAATTGATGCGTCTGAATGCTATTCGTATTCAGCAAGATGCTTCTATTGATAATGAAACACTCATGAATTCAAGAAGAGCCAGTTCATTCAATGTTTACAATCCTGCTCTAGCCAGAGCAGCAATGGAATTACCCAATAACTAAGGATAAAAATATGAAAAAATTTCTAACAATTACCTGCTTAATTTCTGCTTTAGCCCTTGGTGGGTGTGCATCTCATTACAAAGAGAAAAAAGCTCCATGTGGGAATGGCAAAACCGCCTCTTTATCCAGTAATCCCTGTGATCCACTACCCATAAATATCGCAATGACAGAAAACTGGGGTGCTAGAAAATCATGAAAAGAAAATTCCTTTTCAGTTTAGTAGCTTCAATGCTCAGCCTCTCTGCGTGTGCTAACGAAGAAAATCCTCTTAACGATGTATCTCCTCAGATTATTGCAAAAGAAGTTTTTGATATTGGCGAGGACACTAATGATTGCATGCAACTTTGGGCTAATCCTGAAGCTTCAAGCCCAGAGGGGCTTATTTATCAGACCTGCGCAGATACGGCCTCTAAAATTGCAATTCATTTCACACAAGCCGGCTACGGTGAAATCACTGCTAACAATGTCAAAACTCTCAAAAACTGGGAAATGATCAAAATTGAGATCAAAGCTCTTAGAAAAGAGCGGCGCGATAATATGAGCGAGACAATGAAGAATACTTTTCCCGATTGGAGTAAACAAAATTGATTGAATTGATAATCAATAATGTTGATTCAATTATACTTGCCTTCGTTCAGGGGGCATTTGGGAGCCTTACACCTATCGTTCAGATTTTATGGCGATTAATGTTCATCATTTTTATAGCTGTTTTTGGGTATAAAGTGATTATTTCAGGGAGATTTAGCGCAAACGAATTAATCGTAAATACTCTTAAAATCATTGTTCTTTTACTCATTGCAACGGAATGGGACACCTTTTTCTTACTTGTCTATAACATGGCAACAGATCTTCCATCTGATATAGCTGGACAAATTATGACCGGTGCCTCAAACGCAACACCAGGATCAGTTGCCGGGGATGGGGCGACAGCCAATCAGGTTCTTTCAAGTTTTTATGACAGGTCTTTAGTCATTGTTTCAGAAATCCTAGAAGGTGCAAGATGGTATGATGTTGGAAAATATTTCTATGCTTTAATAGTTTGGTTTGGCGCATTATCCCTTGCTGGCTATGCAGCCATGCTAATTGTTCTCTCTAAAATTGCTGTAGCCATATTATTGGCCATTGGGCCTTTATTTATTCTTCTTTTAATTTTCTCCAATACCCGAAACTTATTTGAAGGATGGCTAAGAACCTTACTTAACTATGCAGTAATACCGATCTTTGTTTATACACTTTTGGCGTTGCTTCTAACGCTCTCTGATCCAGCCATAACTAATTTAGAAAACAATACAACAGGCTCAGCCAATACACTTTCATATATAGGCGCATTTTTGTTCATATCCTTTGTTTCTGTGCTTTTGCTGATGCAAGTGATGAACATCGCAGCATCTATAACAGGTGGATTATCTCTATCTACGATGGGCGCTGCTGCATGGGGAACCAAAGCTGCCGGAAGAATTGGAAAAGCAACACCTAAGGGCGGGTTTACAACAGGTGTTGTTGCTTACAATTCGGCAAGACACCCGATTCAATCATCAAAAGCTATTGGTAAACGATTGGCTGCATCAGCAAAGAATATTAGAGGGTTTTAAGAAATGTCTAAAAATAGAGACGATTACTACGACAAAGCATCTACGTGGGATCAGGAGATCATAGCAAATGCACTCCTTTCCAAAAAACGGGCATGGATTTTTGCTTTTATATGCATGGGAATTTCAATTCTCAGCTTATTAACGCTTATCCTGATTTTACCTCTCAAAACATTTGAACCTTATGTTGTGACTGTTGATCGTTCTACGGGCTATTTAGAGGTTTCAAAGGGATTAAGTGATTTAACGCTTTCAGAAGATGAAGCTGTAACGGAAGCAAATCTTGTGAAGTATGTTTCTTTGAGAGAACAATATAATCCAGCCATTTTACAGCAAAATTATGAAGCTGTTGCCAATATGTCAGATGGGGAGGCTCTCAAGGAATATCGTGAGCTTTGGGCAGAAAATAATCCTAACAATCCATCAAGAAAAATGCGGGATAGAGGCTCCATAGACATTAAAATAAAGTCTGTTTCCTTCATTAATGACAAAACTGCATCGGTTCGCTTTCTTCGCGAAGTCCGAGAAAGTGACAGATTAAGAGTGAGTGAATGGAACGCCATTATTCAATTCCGCTACTCACAAAAGCCTATGCAAATGAAGGACAGATTTTCTAACCCCCTTGGATTTCAAGTCACAAACTACCGCGTCAACCCAGAAGTATTGGAGAATATACGATGAACCTTAAACCCCTACTCTTAAATACAGCCATTATTTCTTGTCTGTTCATAAGCCCCGCATTAGCCGGAAAAGACCCAAGACCTATGACAGCAGATTCACGCGTCAAGATTGTCACTTATCATGAAAGTGATGTTTATCAAGTAAGAGGTCATTACGGATATTCAACTGTGATTGAATTATCTCCCAAAGAGCGTATCGAAACCATATCACTTGGTGACACTCAAAGTTGGCAGGTCATGAAACCTGGCAAACCCAATATCATGTTCATTAAGCCTCTGGAAGAAGATGCGGCCACAAATATGACCGTGATTACAGATAAGAGAATGTACACTTTTGAACTAACTGCAAGCCAAGCCTATTCCCACAGATCACCTGACCTGACTTTTCGTTTGAAATTTCATTATGCGGATGATGCTACTCAGGAGCTTGCTTATATAGGAAGCGTATCTCAGGCACATTACAATCCATTAGAAGGAACCGATGCAACTGATCTAAATTTTGATTACAGCTATTCAGGCTCTAAAAGATTGCGTCCTGTCAGAGCCTTTGATGATGGCGTTTTTACTTATTTTCAGTTTGAAGATTTTGATGTCATGCCTGCTGTTTTCGCAGTCGATGAAAACGGCAATGAGCGTCTTGTCAATTTTAACGTACAAGGCAAATACGTTGTCGTATCTGGACTAGGCTCTCAATTCACTTTGCGTGATGGAGATACGGCAACCTGCATCTTTAATGAAGCTTATCCTAAGCCAATACAAAAACCTGAAATTGAAACTGGTGTAATTCCTTTAGTGGAACTTGAAGAGGCATCAGAAGAAGTTGTTTTGTCTCACGCCACTCCTAAGCCAACGCGGAAACCCAACATAGAAGCTATCAAGCTGGCTGAAGAGGAAGAACCTAGCTTATTTACTAAGATTTTTGGAACGCGCGAAGACATAAAATTGGCACAAGGGCCAAAATTTAACGAATAGGAATTATCATGAGTGATGACGATATAAACAAGCCAGACAATAGTGAGTTACATGCCAAGAAGCCTATAGATGGAGATCGTGACATCCCGTCTGTGGCTCACAGTAGAGATTTTTCCAAATTAGGAATTATTGCTTTTATTGCTGTAGGCTTAATTGCAATTATTCTGGTCGCAAAAGATGGTCTAGATAAAAACGATCCAAAGCCATTAACGGCAGCTGAAGAAATTGAATACCGCACTAGTGCGCCTTCAGGCCCCTACATTGATATTGCTGAGCCTGAATTGCCACTAGAACAACTTGTGCCTCCTATTAATGAAAGAGATCTATACAATCCACTCGAAGCACAGCGAGAATTTCAAATGCAGCAAGAAGCCTTGCGTATGGCGCGAGAGCAAAAAAAGCGCATGGAAGAGCGCAGAAGATCGCCACAAATAATTTTCGATGAATCAAAAAATGGCCAATCTGGTGCCACCCCCGCCATATCGTCACAAAGCGGCTCTCTTTTTGGTGGGCAGGAAGATCCCAATATCGCTTTTGCAAACCAATATGCCAATGCTGATGTTGAAACCGCACAAGCATCACAGTTGCAAAACCTTGAAACTCTTGTGACACAAGGGACAGTCATAGATGGCATTTTAGAAACAGCCATTCAAAGCGACTTACCGGGTATGGTTAGAGCCATCGTCAGTGAAGATGTTTATTCTTTTGATAATTCAACGCTTGTTATACCGAAAGGATCAAAACTTGTAGGCCGATACAGATCAGTCTTAACGACAGGCCAATCCCGCGTTTTTGTGATTTGGAACCGTTTGATTAGAAATGATGGCGTCAGCATTAATATTGGCTCATACGGAACAGATGATTTAGGGCGTAGCGGTTTAGCCGGTGTTGTTGATACCCACTTCTTTGAACGATTTGGCTCATCCGTCTTATTGTCTCTTATTGATACGGGGCTTCAAATTGGCGTCAATGCGGTTGATGATGAGGATCAAGCAACGGTCGCTCTTGAGACTGGATCAGATTTCAGCCGTTCAGCTGAGATCGCATTGGAAAATACTATTGGGATTCCCCCTACAGTTCATGTCCGTCAAGGCTCTCGTATTAAAGTGTTTGTCGGGAAAGATTTAGATTTTTCACAAGTGGCCAGTAATGGCAGAAGATAAAACCATTAAGGATATTGAGGTTGCAAACCAATCTGTTGCTTCATCCGCGAAGCAAGAGGAAAACTCCAGTGTTTTTTTGCAACAATATCTTGGAATTTTTCAAAAATTTCTTAATGACCCCGAAGTCTCGGAAATCTGCGTTAATAAACCTGGGCAAGTATGGATTGAGCGCTCTGGCGTACCTGAAATGGAATTTGTTGAATATTCAGAAATAACAAATGAAATCCTATGGAGATTAGGCCGTTTAGTTGCTAATTATTCCGATCAATCTATCGCAGTTGATAAACCTTTATTATCGGCCTCCCTCCCCTCCGGAGAACGTATTCAATTTGCGACGCCCCCTGTTTCAAGATTTGGAGTTGCGCTCTCGATCCGAAAGCAAGTTGTAAAGGATATGAGCCTTGAAGATTATAAAAAAATGGGCGCTTTTGATGGTTTAAAATTAAATTGTAATGCCGCACAAAAGGCCAAGAAAAAATTAGACAGTCTTTATGAGAAAGGCGCTTTTCAAGAATTTATCTCCACAGCCGCGCGCAATAAGAAAAACATTATTATTTCGGGCGGGACTTCAACGGGCAAAACAACATTATTAAACGCTGTTCTAAAAGAAATTGATCAATCTGAGCGGATTGTAACCATTGAAGATGCACCAGAAGTTTTGCCTCACCATAAAAACCACCTCTCGCTGCTGGCCTCAAAGGGAGATCAAGGTCAAAGCCGCGTGACTATTCAAGATCTATTAGAGGCATCGCTACGTTTTAGGCCAGATCGCGTTTTACTCGGTGAACTTCGAGGCAAGGAAGCCTATACTTTCTTACGCGCGGTAAACACAGGGCATCCCGGCTCTATATCAACCGTTCATGCTGATACGCCGCATGGGGCTATGGAGCAAATTTGTCTTATGGTCATGCAAGCCAATCTAGGATTAGATCACGATCAAATTATGGCCTATATTCGCTCAATCGTGGATATCGTGGTTCAAATGAAGCGTGAAGGCGGCAAGCGTTACATCTCTGAAATCTGGTATCCAAACCATGACAAATAATAAAGTCATCTATGCTCTAGCTGGACTATTCGGCTTAATATTTTATTTCTACGCAGTGTCTGTAATGTACTGCCTCTTAGCTAAAATTCCATTGGAAGCAGCGAGCCCTTTTTTTATCTTTTCGGTGTTCGCAAACCCTATTACAGATCAGATTCAATCACGGCTCTTTGTCGCTTTTGGCGCCCCTGTTGTAGCTTTGATTTTTGTTGGCGGCCAACTTTATGAGACATTATTTAATGATAAAGACCAATTCGGTAAAGCCAGATGGGGAAGTCTACGCGATTTAAGAAAAGCAAAACTCTTAGAAAAAGATGGCCTGATTGTTGGCAAATATAACGGCCAGTATCTCATGAGCAATTTGCCAACGCATTCAATCTGTGTTGCCCCTACAAGGTCAGGAAAAGGCGTCGGAATAGTCGTTCCTAATTTATTGGCATGGAAAGGTTCGGTCATATGCTTTGATGTAAAACATGAAAACTATAGAAAAACATCGGGCTTCCGCGCGGCTCATGGCCAAAAAGTGTTTATGTGGTCGCCAATGGATGAAAATCTAAAATCTCATAGATATAACCCTCTCGATGCGGTGAGTGATAACCCACATCAACAAGTCAGTGATCTTCAGGTTATTGCACGGATTTTAATTCAAGACCCACCCAAGAGTGACCCTGTTTGGGCATCAGAGGCGCGCGCACTTTTTGTAGGGCTAGCTCTATATGTCTTAGATAGCGCTGAAATGCCTTCAACGATCGGAGCTATCAATAGGCTTTTGGGAACAGAAGCCGACTTAGGGGATGTGTGCCGCCATATTGTTAAAAAGCATCCTGAATTAACTGCGGCTGTTAAAAAATCACTCATGAATTTTGCCAACAAAGCCGCTAAGGAGCGCAGCGGTGTTAAATCCTCCCTTAATCAGGCAATCAACCTATGGGACAATCCTTTAATTGATGCGGCAACATCAGCAACCGATTTTAAAATTGAGGACCTTCGTAGAGAAAAAATGTCAATTTATGTTGGTGTCTTAACGGGGCAGATTGAAACATTAACTCCCCTGCTCCGTATTTTCTTTGAACAAATTATTACTAAACTCTCCATGAAGGAGCCTGATGAAAGCGAACCTCATAAGGTTTTAATGCTGCTCGATGAATTTCACATGCTTGGCCGCATTGATTCCATGACGACCGCATTTACACTGCTGGCTGGCTATAATGTTCGCGTAATGGCTGTGGTTCAGTCATT
>JAJFGT010000032.1 GCA_021776015.1 Alphaproteobacteria bacterium | reverse complement strand
CTTCAACATTTATCATCGTATTAGCCCCCATCGACTTAAGAATTTATATAGATTTCACTATAGAATGTCTTAAAGGAATAGTCTATATGCTATGAAATTATTATGAAGGAAAAATACCACTTGCACTTGATTGTCTTGTATTTATACTCTGCATTTATAACTCAGGAACCATAATTATATGATAAAAAAAATTGCAATTGCCTGCGATCACGGGGGTGTTGGACTTAAAAAGTTTTTAAAAGATCAATCTTTCAGTCTAGAAATTGAATGGATTGACTTAGGAACTCACTCTGAAGACTCTGTTGATTATCCTGACTATGGTTATGCTCTCTCTGAAACTATTACTAGAGGAGAGGCCGAGTATGGAATTGCAATTTGTGGAAGTGGCATTGGGATAAGTATTGCCTGTAATAGAAATGATAATATTCGTGCTGCCGTCTGTACAAACACAACAATGGCGCGTCTAACGCGTATTGACAATAATGCGAATGTCCTCTGTTTAGGGGCACGAATTATAGGAGATGTATTAGCATATGATATCGTTGAGACATTTTTAACAACAAAATTTGAAAGTGGTGGGCGTCACGAACGTCGTGTGAATAAACTTAAAAGAGAAAACTAAACTATGAATGAAGCAGTAAAACAAATCCATACGAATACATTTTTTGAATCTGATTTAGAGCATATGGATCCTGATATTTATCAGTCCATTCAAGGCGAATACAAACGTCAGCAGAATCAAATTGAGCTCATTGCCTCTGAAAATATTACATCTCGAGCTGTTCTTCAGGCACAGGGTTCAATCCTTACAAATAAATATGCAGAAGGGCTTCCCAAAAAACGTTATTATAGTGGATGCGATTATATTGATGAAATTGAGCAGCTTGCAATTGATCGAGCAAAAGAGTTATTCAATTGCAATTTTGCAAATGTACAACCTCATTCTGGATCACAAGCCAACCAAGCTGTTTATTTAGCTCTTCTTGAACCAGGCAAGAAAATCCTTTCAATGGCACTCGATCATGGAGGACATCTCACACATGGAAGTCCCGTTAATATCTCTGGGCGTTGGTTTGATATTACGCAATATGGTGTTCGAAATGAAGATGGATATATCGATTATGATTTGGTTGAAAAATTAGCACAAGAAACACAACCAGATATGATTGTTTGCGGTGCATCTGCTTATTCTCGAGTGATTGACTGGAAACGTTTCCGAGCTATTGCTGATAAAGTTGGGGCATGGCTTCTTGCTGATGTTGCCCATTATGCCGGTTTAATTGCAGGAGGAGCTCTCCCCACACCATCTGATCATGCCCATGTTGTAACGACAACAACACATAAAACATTACGTGGCCCTCGGGGTGGAATGATCATGTGGAATGATGAAACCTTAAGCAAAAAAATCAATTCTGCTGTTTTTCCTGGTCTTCAGGGAGGCCCTTTAGAGCACGTTATCGCAGCGAAAGCTGTTGCTTTTGGACAAGCTCTACGCCCTGAATTTAAAATTTACACTCAGAACGTTATTGAAAATGCCCAAACAATGGCAACTATATTAGACCAGAGAGGTTATAAAATTATCTCTGGAGGAACAGATACACATGTATTTTTGGTCGATTTACAAAAACAAGGACTTATTGGGCTTCCAGCACAAAAATCTCTATATCGTGCAGATCTTAACTGTAATCGAAATACTATTCCAAACGACCCACAAAAACCGTGGTATACATCAGGCTTACGTCTAGGAAGTCCTGCTGCTACAACACGCGGGCTTGGAACTGCAGAATTTACTGATATTGGAAACTGGATTGCTGATATTTTGGATGGACTTGCAAAGAATGGCGAAGATGGAAACGCAGAAATTGAAGCTAGCGTTAAAGCTAAAGTCAAAAATATATGCGCTCGTTTTCCAATTTATTCTCAAGCCATAGCCTAAAAGGAAATAGGATTAGACCTTATGAAATGCCCATTTTGTGGATATGAAGAAAGTCAGGTAAAAGACTCTCGTCCAACCGAGGATAATTCTTCGATTCGTCGGCGACGCTCTTGTCCGTCGTGCGAGGCACGTTTTACAACATTTGAACGTGTCCAATTAAGAGACCTTATTGTTCTTAAATCAGGAGGAAAACGACAAATATTTGATCGTGAAAAGATCCGAAACTCGATGAATATTGCTCTCCGAAAACGTCCTGTTGAGGACTCACAGATTGAGTATGCTGTGAATATGATTGTTCGTCAGTTAGAATCTTTAGGAGAGTCAGAAATCCCTTCTCGAGATATCGGGGATTACGTTATGAAATCTTTAGCAGGCTTAGATACAGTGGCCTATATCCGCTATACATCCGTGTATAAAGATTTCAGAAATCCTGATGATTTTAATGAATTTTTAGAAGATATTAAATCCATACAAAGCTTTTCACAAAAGGTAGCAGAGTAATTATGTTTTCAGGAATTATAACAGATATTGGAACCATCCAATCTTACGAGCGTAGCCATGATGATGTCTCTCTTGTTATTGCCACCAGTCTTCCCTTCGAAAACTATAGAAAAGGGGCCTCCGTTGCATGTTCTGGAGTTTGTTTGACTGTAACACGATCAGATATTGGACATTTCCAAGTGAATGTTTCTGCTGAAACTCTCTCTAAAACTAATCTAGGCACATGGACAGAAGGCACTCAAATTAATTTAGAATCATCCCTCCGTCTTGGGGATGAGCTATCTGGACATATGGTCTTTGGACATGTCGACACCCAAGCAGAATTAATCTCTATCAAACAAGATGGAGAGTCAAAGCGACTTCAATTTACAGTTCCACCCAATATACTCAAATTTTTAG
>JAJFGT010000031.1 GCA_021776015.1 Alphaproteobacteria bacterium | reverse complement strand
ATCCTCTAATATAGAATTGAGTTTTAAGGCAAGCCCCATAGATCCTTTGACTTTTAACTGTCCCATCATAAAAGCAACATTAGGATCTTTCGTTCCCTCTAAGAACCCTTGAAATGTTGCCAAAGAACATGCCAAGGTTACATCAGACTCTTCATCCTCATGAGATACAATGACAGGACTTGCAGGAGATTGCGTTGAATCAATATAAATCAAACCATCATCTCCAAAATCAAACTTAACTTTTGCTTGAATATGGGACGCAAGTTTCATTTTTTCTTTGAGTTTATCGGTTGCTTGCTCAAGATTCATATAATTTTTCTCCTTTTCATGATTAGCTTTATTTTCAAATAGTATCATTTCCTATACATGAAAACTACCTGAATACAAAAAGGAGGGCAGAGAAATAGATATTTTTACAGCATGTCATGAATTCCATTAACGATCTGTTAGGAATTTTTCTCTATTATGACATTTGAAGACGAAAGGTTTAGGTTATGGCGTTTCAAAATAACAAAGATTTATCACTTATAGAAAGCGTACACTGTGCTATTGATACAGTTGACGTGACATCATTAGCACATACTCAGCAATATAATGCTGATTATGAGATGCATGATGAAGTTAACATGTACGCAGAATTCGATGCTATTTTAAAAGATCTTCTGAGACAATACAAAGAAGCAAATCGACATTCATCTTCTTTGAATGCCATGATTTCTCAAAATGATCTTCAAAATCCCCTAACCCCTATGGCTGAAATCGCTCAAGATCGAAGAGATAGTGCATTTTCTGCTGTCCAAACACGCTTGGTTGAATTACGGGAAGACACAGAAACATCAGGAATTGTTCAAATGCGCTTAATGCGCTTAAAAGAAGAGCGAAAGGGTCTCATTCCCTTTGCTCGCCCCGACACAAAGCTTGATACAATCAAATCTCAAGAAAAATTTGATCAAGATGAAATGGCAGATAAAAGACGTACACAGCGTGACAACGAAAATCAAGATACTGATTTTCTTATGTTTTTCTTATGGGTTTGGCTTGCCAATAAATGGGCTCAAAAAGCACACAACATGGAACACATACTACGCGGAAGTTTTACACAAGCCTCCTACTAAACCTCATGACAGGGTTTTAAAAATCGGCGCCCATATCAGGCATCCTGTTTTTATTTAACGCTTGCTTTATCAAGCTGTCTTATGTTAAAAGTTATCCATACATAATATAATAGGAGAATGAATTATGGTTGAACAAACACCTGCTAACGCACCTGTCAAAGACTTTACTGTTGCTGTTCTTACGGCTGGGGGACCAGGTCTTGTGGCCAACCTTATTCCTATGTCCTTTGCGCAAGAGCTTGGTCATCAACACGTAGGTACAGTTTCTTCTAAAAATTTTGTTGTTCAAAATCCTAAATATGTACCACCGGAAGGCCCGGTTTCTCACTATGAGGTCCTTATGGGCGGATCTCCGATGAGTCTACTTAAATTATAGATGCATGACATCGTTTATATAAAACGGCTATTCAAGCATTAGCTTTCATATTATGCAGCCACACAGTCAGAAAACACATTAACTTTTCTACAAAAAGTTAATGGATTTCTATACTGCGCATTATCATTACTAAAAAATATTCAGACCTGCTCTATACGCCACAATGCAGCTATCATGCAATTTTTTGCTTTTCTGCAATGAGGCTTTCCACAGCACTTGGATCTGCAAGAGTTGACGTATCTCCAATCGTATCAAATTCATTAGCTGCAATTTTTCTTAAAATCCGACGCATGATTTTTCCAGATCGTGTTTTTGGCAAAGACGGCGCCCATTGGATAACATCCAGCGTTGCAATAGGCCCAATAGTTGTTCGTACTTGTTTGACAATTTCAATTTTAAGTTCATCCGAAGGCATTTCTCCTGAATTAAGAGTCACATACGCATAAATGCCTTGCCCTTTGATATCATGAGGAATCCCAACAATAGCACTCTCTGCGACTCTCTTATGTTCATTGATAGCATTTTCAATTTCTGCCGTCCCTAATCTATGCCCTGAAACATTTAAAACATCATCCATACGACCTGTGATCCAGTATTCTCCATCTGCATCACGACGCGCACCATCTCCTGTAAAATACTTTCCTTTGTACGTTGAGAAATACGTTTGAATAAAACGTTTGTGATCCCCATAAACAGTACGCATTTGTCCTGGCCAGCTTTCTGTAATACACAGAGCACCCTCTGCCTCTCCTAATCGTTCTTCTCCAGTTTCTGGATCAACAATTGCCAGTTTAACACCAAAAAATGGGTGAGTCGCACATCCTGGTTTAGGGGTTTGTACGTCCTTTTGTATACTAGCCAAAGGTGTAATCATGTGACCACCAGTCTCTGTCTGCCACCATGTATCGACAATCGGACAACGTTTTTCTCCTACAACAGTATAATACCATTCCCAGGCTTCATGATTAATGGGCTCCCCCACAGTTCCAAGAATACGAAGAGAAGATCTATCTGTTTTGGTTATATAGTCATTCCCTTCTTTCAATAGCGCTCGAATAGCTGTAGGCGCTGTATAAAAAATATTGACCTTATGCTGTTCAATGACGTTCCAAAAACGTGAAAAATCTGGGTAATTAGGGACACCCTCAAAAATAACTTGTGTGGCAGCGTTAGCCATAGGGCCATATACAATATAAGAATGACCTGTGATCCATCCAACATCTGCTGTGCACCAGAACACTTCATCTTTTCTGTAATCAAAAACATATTCATGACTTAAGGATGCATACACCATATATCCTCCTGTTGTATGCAGAACACCTTTTGGTGTACCAGTTGAGCCTGATGTATAAAGAATAAAGAGAGGGTCTTCTGCGTTCATCTCTTCACAGGGACAATCAGCGCTTTGGTTGCTTAAGACATCATGCCACCAATGATCCCGCCCCTCTGTCCAACTAATTTCATCGTCAGTCCGTTGGAACACAAAAACAGTATGAACATCGGGACACCCCTCAAGAGCTTTATCAGCATTTGATTTTAGAGGGATTGTTTTTCCTCCACGTACACCAACATTAGCAGTAATGACGACACGAGAATCTCCATCAAGAATCCTATTACGCAGAGAATCTGGAGAGAAACCACCAAAAACAACGGAATGAACAGCCCCTATTCTGGCACATGCCAACATAGCGTACGCAGCCTCTGGAATCATCGGCATATAAATTGTAACACGATCTCCTTTTTTAACATTTTGAGCTTTTAGAGCATTTGCTAATTTACAAACTTGCTCGTGAACTTGCGTGTATGTGATGTATTGCGCTTGATTTGGAGCGTCAGCTTCATAAATAAAAGCAGTTTTATTACCATGTTCTTCAAGATGGCGATCCAAGCAATTATAGCACGCATTCAATGTACCATCTTCATACCATTTGATAGAGACATCTTCTTCAAAGGAAGTGTTCTTAATCACTGTAGGGTTTTTAAACCAATCTATACGTTTAGATTGTACTGCCCAAAACATATCAGGTTGCTCAAGAGACCCTTTATACATTGCTTCATATTTTTCAGCATTCATGGTTGTTTTTTGAAGAGTTTGATCGTTTGGCATGAGCGAGGCTCCTTATATTTTTAAGTGAAAATGTATACTCAGACTTTAGAATGTTTTACGAATGTGATCAATGGGAGAGCTATAAATAATACTTTTCAAAGAAATAACTTAACAAAAAGTCCCTATAAACAATATAATCCTATCCATGAGTATTTCTTTTATAGAGCGCGAGCTCAAAAAAATTAAACGCGGCGCAATAAGTATGGAGATTATCCCCCCACTTATTATCGTCAGTCTTTTATATATATTGGATCTTACAGGATATGTAACGTTTTTTGAACATTCTTGCTCCTCCATTAAAACTTTGAGTCTTGATCTTGCTACGATCCCAGCAGAAATCTGTAATATAAATTCATGGGCTAAAATTATAGTCTATTTTCTTTTACCCTATCTCATTTTTTGTGCTTTTCTAATTTCCTCCCCTCTGAAAGCAAGTCCTGTAATGTGGGTACGCGGACTCTATCTTGAGCGACAAAAAGACAATGAAAAGCCAACAGTTGAAGAAGGTTTTAAATGGGTTTTTTCCGATATTTTTTTTATCCCTCTTTTCTTTGCTATTTTGTATTTTTCATATTTTGATTTTTCACTCAATCTCCATCAACTGATAAATGGAGCTATTTTAGTTTCAGCTCTCAGCGCAACTCTTCTTTTAATTGATGTCTTCCACAAATCTAACTTTGTATGGGGAGAAAGAGCCAGTGGTCTAAAAGTCTGTTTCACAGCCAGGAAAAAGGAAAGACTAGAAAAAGAATTTTTAAGAAAAGACCACTGGTATTACAGACCATTCTATGAACTACAACGCTATAATATTGGTTTCATTTTAGGGTTTGTCATTTGGGGGTTCTTTGCTTTTAATGTTCTCCGTGAAGGGCACCCTCCTCCCCATTACAACGAATATCTCTACGAAAGACCCGCACCTCAATGGACTGATAACTCCTATTTTGCGTTGGCAGGGCTTAACGCGCCGGAGGATGTCAAAAACTTCTATCTGTATGGTAAAGAAAAAACACTCTCTTATGCTCGTGATGATGCCCGTGTTAAAAAAGGATTAGAACTTCCTTTTACACAAGTACCTGATTTTCAAAAGACTCTATACTCGAAAGATCATACAACAAAATTGAGATTTGATGACACTCATCTTGAAAATTGGGATTGTATATATAATTTACAATTTAAAAACAATCTAAAATCTTGCCCTCCCTATTCTGATATCAC
>JAJFGT010000004.1 GCA_021776015.1 Alphaproteobacteria bacterium | reverse complement strand
CATACGCCTTAAGGCTATAGAAATAGTTTGGAATTCTACAATAGAAAAATTAGATATATGTCAACACTATGACGCCACCCAGTGGGTTTGGAAAAATATACCCGAAGATAACCCAATAAAAGCGGAGGCCATGGAAAAACTTATTGGCTTTATAGAAAGCTTTGATCCACCTCCTCAGTATAGAGATCACTCTTGGAATCAATATAATGCAGCACTTTGGGTTAAAGCAAACATACCAGAAGGCAAGCCAGTTCACGAAAAAATTACAGCGATTATTTCAAAACAGGAAACAATCACAGAAGAGAGTGAAATATTAGCTCAAGGAGCCCTAGGATACACTCAATTTATATCTCAACTGAACACTCTAAAACTATAAAGAAAATACATCATCATAACTTTATAGCCAAAATTAAAGATCTAAAACCATTTTGGATTATAGAAACTATTGACAACTTTACAGAATATATTTACAGCTAGCCCTCAAAATAAAATATTGAAGGAATGAAACGATGCCAAGTACTGCAGAAATTGATTACGCACCACTTTTTAATGCACTCTCTCACTTTAGTAAAGACCCTCAAAGCCTCTACACAGCCATTTCCCCTATACTATCAAGCTACAGGGGTGAGAAAAGTATAGAGGATTCACTCTTAGCAATTCTTGATAAACTCTCCGGCGAGGATAGATATGATGTTGCACGCTTTATTATAAGAGACAATCCCTTAACAGATGACTCGCTATCTGCACGCGCCCTACAAAAAGCTTCTAACTCTATAGAATCTTTACCTGCTGCTCAACAATGTGATGCTTTCCAATGGGTATGGAATAATGCTGAAAAGGGAAGTTTCTTAGAGATTAACGCCTTAGAGAAAGCCTTTGCCTCGATAGAACACATAAAGAAGAGCGAACAATATACTGAAGCAAAGCGGGTTTTCAATAACGCCGAAAAAAATAATCCAGTACGAATCAAAGCTCTAGAAAAAGCACTTAACTCTATAGAGCATTTACGTGAGAATATACAATATGAGGCGATCAAGTATATCTACGAGAATACTCCAGAAGCCCACCCACTAGGAGGCAGGGCTCTAAGAATGGCATTTTACACTATACAGGTTTTAGATTCTACTTTAGATACTACTAGCAATGAATATTATCCTTCAGATTGGCTGAATAAAAAATGTTGGGTGTGGAAAAATATTCCAAAAGACGATCACGCCCTCTGCCGTACAGTAGGAAATTCACTTTTAGATAGTATAAAATCCTCAGAACCTGATAGTCAATATACTCACGCACAATGGCTCCTTTCAAACACACCAAAAGATTTTCTCCCAATACGACTTAAGGCTGTAGAAATGGTTTGGAATTCTACAATAATAGACGCAGAAGAGGCAAAACTGGCACGATATAAGATGACCCAGTGGGTATGGGAAAACGCACCAGAAACTAGTCCTATAAAAGCTCAGTCCATGGAAAAACTTATTAAATTCACAGAAGCTTTTGATCCGCCAAATCCAGACAATCCTGAGATGCATAATCAATATAATGCAGCTTGCTGGATTAGAGAAAAAACTCAAGCAGGTGAGCTCATTGATGAGAGAATTACAGCAATTATCTCAAAATACGAAGAACCAAACGATCAGGCCCCAGAAGAAACCATGGGACAGAGAGAATTTATGCTGAGACTCAAAGGGTTAACATTGTAAAAAGCCTTCAAAGCTTAATGAAGAATAAGGTTAGGCGTATTTGCGGGGAGCGTACGTTCATAACCCGCATCTTGATGAAGGACAGACCCTGCCTTCATTTCTTCTAAATAAAGAGGTTCGTGTGTCTGAACAGCATGCCGAGCTTCGACAAGAAGCTCTTGCGTTCTTTCACTATTGGCAAGAGAGGGAATATAAGTTTCAACTGAGCCTACAAACTCTTCAACAAATTCTTTAGCAACCTCATTCTCGTCCCCTTCTAAATAGTCCGTTTCTAAAAGGGCTTTGGCATAGGGATAATAGAGATTCAACTCATCTCTTTTAGTAACATCTTGAAGCTCATCTCTAGGAGCTATAATATCTATATAAGAATTAGGGGTATTAAAAATACCATTCTTTTCGACAAAATGAGCAGCTGGCTGATGATAATTAATGTGAACCGATCTGGAATCTGCTAAAATTTCATCAGGAATCTCATGTCCCTCGGGGAGAGGAGCCTCCCCCATTTGACGATGATATTGCTGTCCTATAAACCCTTCAACAAGTGTTTTTGCATAGATATGTTGTTGGAGATGATGTTTAATATTGACATCGCCCAACTCTCCTACTTCATCAAAATTAATAGCCGTATTCGTACTATGATCCATTATATGATTACCCATCCACTCTGGAATTGTTCCTTCATAGTTATTCCCTACTCCCTTAACAAAGTAAGAGGGGGTATTTAAAAAGCTAGAAAGGGAACGTGCACCTTCTAATGCTCTTACAAATGTATCATCTTGTTGTCCCACAAGAGATAAAAGAGGATCGGCTATCTCATCTATCATAAATTGGTCTGCATGTATTTCAGAGCGAAGCGTTTCACGATGAGAGTGCCCCCGATTATGGAGAATATTATCTTTCTTTATTTCAAGATCATTATGTCGGATATGCCCAAGTTCATGAATCATAATTCCGTTAGACCATTCACGTCCTTTTCCAAATATTTCTAGATCAACCTGATCCGATTCATTAAAGCTCAGATCTGAGATATTTTCAAAATGCTCCCGTCCATTCCAATCCAATCGTGGAGTGATAATCATGCTATACTCCTTATCTCCAATGCGAACACTTATTACACCGGCATGCCCTTCTTGAATAGAATCTCTCAGATCCAGAAGGGCACGTGTCTTTTGCCTTTGATACTCTGCAGGCTTATCAACAGGCGCAACCATCTCATCTGCCTGAACAGCGAATTCGATTAAAGGAAGATCCATCTGTTCAAATAAAGCCGAACTCTCTCCCGAGGATTCGTCAAAATCAAGATGAGAAAAAACAAGAATATCTCCTCTTTGGGCTCTTGGTCCTATATTGTCTGTAAATTCCGCGCCTAATGCTTGTCGCGTAGGTTCAGAGATATGAACATGGAACTCGCCCTCTGAAGCACCCAAAAATTGAGGTGATATATGAGTATGTGTCTCTCCATGATCATGCAGTCCATCCGCCATTCTCCCATACTAAAGAAAACAAATTAATATTTATTTAAGGGAAAATATTTCTTACAAGCGCATAAAAAACCGCCTAACATCATAAAGATATAGACGGTTTTTAAGAAACTGCTTTAATAAAAATATAATCACATATTAACGTGAGTAATATTCAACCACAAGATTTGGTTCCATTTGTACAGGATAAGGAACATCTTCA
>JAJFGT010000030.1 GCA_021776015.1 Alphaproteobacteria bacterium | reverse complement strand
ATGGCAGTCTTATTGCCTACCTCAAGCTTCCTACGTTTATTGTCACTCTTGGTATGCTGAGTGTTGCAAGGGGGTTAAGCTTTATTGTAACGGATGGTCGTCCTACATATGGTTTATCAGAAGGTATCGTTGCTCTAGGTCAAGGGAGTCTTCTTGGTGTTCCAGTGCCAGTTTGGATCTTTATTATTATGGGTATCATAATGCATATGCTATTGCGGCATACAAGCTTTGGCCTGCATACGCTCATGTTGGGTGATAATGAAACCGCCACGCGAAATGCTGGGATAAGAGTCAATAGGCATAAGATAATGCTGTATGCTTTATCTGGGGTGACGGCTTCAATCGGTGGTTTGCTGCTTATGGGGCGAGTTAATGCCGCAGACCCAGGCGCTGGGATGATGATTGAATTAACAGCTATCACAGCTGTCATTATTGGTGGGACATCTCTATTCGGAGGTAAGGCTTCTATCATTGGAGCGTTCCTAGGAGCATTGCTTATGGGGATTTTGCAAAATGGGCTAACGCTTTTAGCTGTTCCAGCATATTATCAACAATTGTCAGTTGGTATTATTTTGATCGTAGCCGTTTCCTTAATGCAGATGAGGTCACGTTAATGGCTCTATTAGAGGTTCAAAATATCAACAAAACATATGGTGGCGTAAAGGCTTTGGACTCCATATCATTTTCTGTTGATACCGCTGAAGTCGTAGGACTACAAGGAGATAATGGTGCAGGAAAATCAACTTTGGTAAAGATTATATCTGGCGCATTGAATCCAGATAGTGGCCAAATTTTGTTGAATGGACGCCAACTAAAGCTCGGTAAGCCATCTTATATTCGAAAATTAGGTATTGAAATGATCTATCAAGATCTATCTTTGTGCAAGCAGCACACGGCCGTTCAGAATATTCTTCTAGGAAATGAAATTAAAAAATTTGGAGTTTGCCTCGATAATAAGATGATGCTGGAAAAGGCATCGTCACTCCTGCTAACGCTTAATGTAGAACTAGATCTCCATCGAGAAGTTCAGTTTATGTCAGGAGGGCAACAGCAATCGATAGCAATTGCCCGCGCTTTGTTTTCTAATCCTAAGCTTATTATCATGGATGAGCCAACAGCAGCGTTAGGAGAAAAAGAAACACAAGGTGTCCTGAAGCTTATTACGGCGTTAAAAGAGAAGGGGGTATCTGTTATCCTTATTAGCCATAACAAAAGTGATATTGAAGCAGTCACAGATAGACAAATTACTCTAGATCAGGGTAAAATCATTCATAAATGATCTTTAAGTATTTGATATTTAAATAGTAGTTTTAATATAGGTTTCATATTATAAATTATTATTTGGCTCTATATTGACCAGTATTATAATCTTTACGAAGTTGCTCTGATGTAAAAATAACGTGTAATGGTGGTGTCGTTTGTACTTGGATAGATTCTACATATTCTTTTAAATTTTCAGGTGTGAAAATGCTAGGACTCAAAGGAATAGTGTTAGGTCTCCCAACGAATTTTGACTGTTTCTCGGAGTTTTGTGTGTCCTTATAATGAGTGTGTTTTATATGCCACCCCATTTGAAAAATATTACCGTCTCTTAAGTGGGGCTCAGCAATATCTTTAGATACTAGACGGGCTTTATAAGAATAAACGTTTCCAAGAGCTCCTCCTCTTTGTTCATCAATCAAAATATAATGGTCCCATAAATCAATGGTCTGTCTTTCGTTAAAGCCCAAAGTGATTTCTAATGTTTTATTGGTGAGATAAACTTTTCTAACATTATGATCTTGCTTAATGAGTATAATAAAAGTGCCTATAGCTAAAAAGGAAAGCAAAGACTTCATGAAAATTCCATAACTTGATAAGTAAATAAAAAATAGGGAAATAGGAATTACAATAAGCGCCCATTGAAATGTTGTAAGCCCCCTGTATACAAAACAGGGTAATTGGGGTGATTTTCTATGGCCGCGATCTTTTTTTTTGCTCATGATGCTCCTTAATATGGTCAGCGTGATTTTTAGAGGCTACCTTGTTTTCTTGCGAATGTCAGCTATATTGGTGAACTTACATATATTCTCGAATCCGAAATAGCCAAAAATAAAAAGGAGACGTTACCATGAGTCATACACACGTTACAGACAGCCTGAAAAGCGTTCTGGCAGACAGCTATATGCTTTACTTAAAGACACAAAACTACCATTGGAATGTGGAAGGGCCGTACTTCAAATCACTGCATGAGCTATTTGAAGTACAATATACTGATCTGGCCATGGCTATTGATGAGATTGCCGAATTAATTCGAGGGCTTGGTGAAAAAGCGCCTGCTACATGGAAAGCATACGCGTCTCTGACTGTTATAAAAGATGGTGATGAGAACATTGATGCTGGGCAAATGGTTAAAGATTTAGCGGGGGATCAAGACCTCATACAAAAAACGCTACAACAAGCTTTAGAAGTAGCCCAAACAGCGGGTGATGAAGTTGTGACGGGAGCTATTGTAGAGCGCATGACTGTGCACAGAAAAAACAAATGGATGCTGGAAAGCAGTATTTAATCAAAGCTTTAATTCTTCTTTTTAGGGTGCGGGTTGGCTATGTATTTTGATATACTTACCAAGGCTAAAGCAGTTGATTTATATTGCTCTTCATTTTCACATGGACAACCGTCTATGTTTACATGCCACCACTTTTCAAAAAATAAATGTCTTTTACTCTTTGGGGCTCTTTTCGCTAGTAAGTTGAGTTTTTCACCTTCTTTATTTTCCAAGGCTAACGTTTTTCCAACATTCATATTGCATCTTCCTACCAAGGAAGGTTTTGGGTTAATTTTTCTTCCTATTGTCCAGATTTTTTCTTCTTTTAAATGCTGGGTTTCAAAAACAGACATCTCTTTGCAGGGTGGGTTATGTATAAAATCACTAGGAACTGGGACATTGTTATTTTTGGGTCTTGAAAAACGGAATCTGCTCACAGTTGAAGTAGGTGGTATGTGTTCATTCATTCTGTAAATAATTAACCAGGGAATTTTATCAAAGAACCGTCTCATTGTGACCTAGTCTTTAAAAAAATCTATTAGTAGGGCATTTAATCTTTTCGGTATAGCAGAAAAGAAACTAGGCCGCCCTGTATAAGATAGGCCACCTTTAGATCTAAAGGCATAAGAAAGAGTCCCCGATGGGGTAATATCTAAAAGCAATTGATGATCCCCTTTTGACCAATATAAACCAAGTAAGCCATTTGGGTTGGGGTCAATAATAGGTAGTGATATTTCACTTGATAAGGACTCTAAGAATTGTTTTGCAAATTCTACAGATTGAGAGTCAAGAGCCTTCGCTTGATAGCCGTTCCAATCTGCTTCTTTATAATCATTGTGATATGCATCACTAATTAAATCTCTGATTTTTTCACGTCGAGTGTTTAGGGTATTGGTTGAGTTGCGACTCTCTCTAATAGCCTGTTTTTTTGCATTTAAGGATACCACCTGTTCAGAACTACTGAAATTATGGCAGGTTCTATTGCGAGCATTGAAATGCTTAAAGGTATAGAGAACAATGGTGTCACCATTAGAGCTTGAAGTTTTATCTAATTCTGCAATCATAAAAAATCCTTTAAACCTTTCTGTGTAAAGCTATTTTCAAAAACGTTGTTTTTATATGCACGTATTGCCTTTAATCTTTTTTCCAAAATTACCCAGTCTACAGGTAAGTCGTTAGTTTCTTGAAAACTTTCAATATCTATAGTTACTTCAAGCTGATTGTTTCTATCATTATCATCTATAGCTTTGAAGAAATAGTTAACATTAGCTCTGTTTGTTAATTGTTCATCCGCAATTGAAAAAGCACATAGCACCTCACTAACTAAGGTTGGCTCCGTAGTTTTTGGTAGTGTTGGGTGTACAGTTAACTTGTCTGTTAATTCCTCAAAGTTATAATCTATTTTATTTATATACCTCATTGAGAGACGGGAAGCATTAGAAGGTTTAAAATACTCTTTATAGTGCTCTAAGGTTTCTTGAAAAAGAGCGATTAAATCATCACCCCCGCAATATTTTCCTACATTACTGACAATAAGCTTATCAGCATAAAACCAAATACTTTTGTATTCTTCTTTATCGGAACTCTTAAGCTTAATTCCTATGATTTGAGGGTCATTGGAGGTTAAGTTATGATTTGCGGTGTCAACTGTCGCTGTTAGTCTCATTTTTCGCTGAGCTACAGGAAATCTATCTTCAAAATCAGCTTCAATTTTTGAGAATATTTCA
>JAJFGT010000284.1 GCA_021776015.1 Alphaproteobacteria bacterium | reverse complement strand
GAGACGTTGTTAAGTAATGACCCAAAAAAATCTGAAAAGCCGGTCTCCTTGGCAGACCCTGTGGCGAATCATTCTTCTATTCCTCAAAAACAGAAAGCGTCTAAGCCTTCTTCAGCACCTCATAAATATACATCTAAAACCCTTGTAAATGTCAGGTCTTCAGCGAGTCCTCAGCGAACAAGGCTTGTTTTTGATCTGTCTGAGAAGATGGATTTTTCATACGATTTAGATAATGATGAGGGCGTCTTAACAGTATTTTTCTCTGATTCGCGTGTGTCTAATTTGTCGTTATCTGCTCTTAAGCGTTCAAAATTATTTAAAAATATGACAGTGACATCTCAGGGTGAATCTGGATATATCGTTGCGCTTGAATTATCTCGGAATGTATCTGTTGTTGATCAAGGAAAGATTTCTTCGAGTGCCGCAAATCCTCTATATAGAGTTTACTTAGATTTGCAGTGAAATAATTTTTATCTAGACTAGATTTCAGTAAGATATGGAGTGTATCTATATATTAGTTTCATCGTCAAAGATTGTTCCGTCGGTCTTTGTATCTTTGAGCTTTGTATTTTTAATTTTAGCCCCTGTAAAGACAGCATGGCGTAAATCAGCACCTGTAAGGTCAGCATAAGAAAGGTCTGCTCCAGTTAGAATAGCATGACGAAGGTCAATGTTTTTGAGATTGGCATAGTGAAAATTAGCGCCACTGAGATTAACTTTTTCTAAGCGGTCCTCTCCATTGGAACGTTTAAATTTAAGAGGTGACAGATCGGCACCTGATAGATCGGCACGATTAAATCTTCCATCAATAAATGAGGAGCCTCGTAAGTCAGCATCAATAAGAAGACTGTCTCTAAAATCAGATTTATCAAAATTTGAGTATTGCATATGTGCTTCAGAAAGATCGAGACCTATGAAGCTTGTACCGATGGCACGAATAGCTGTAATGGGGTAATCTTTAAGATTGAAGAGTGAATGGAGATCCATATTACTAATATCCATTTGTTGCCCCTTTAGGCCTTTGCTTTCAACCCAAAGAGCATGTTCTTCGATAATATCATGGAGTGTTTTTCCCTCTTTTTCTAACAGTTCATCGAGTTGCACAAGTTGTGTAACCGTATCTGTTGTTTTTAGACCAGAAATTTCAGTTTCTTTTAAAACTGTTCCCTCCATAATGGAGTTCTCCATATTGGCGTCGCGAAGATCAGATCCTGAGAAATCAGCATCTGTCAGATTAGCACCTTCAAAATTGGCATCACGAAGGTCAGCTTCAAGGATAATAATACCTGTGAGATCTGCTTCTGAAAAATCCGCACTTGAAGCCTTAGCACCAGATAAGTTTGTTTCTGTCATACGTGCCCCAGAAAATGATGTTGGTCCTTTTCTATTTTCTCCAAGATTTATTCTTTCCATCGTGCCATCAGCTATTTTTTCCATGAGAAGACCTGAGCGAAGATCCGCAGAGTCAAGATCTGCTCCTGTTAAATTTGCTCCTGCTACATAAGCCCCCCTAAAGTCTGCCCGTGCAAAATTGGCGTTTTCAAGATTAGCCTCTCGAATATCACAGGCGAAAAAACTAGCCCCTGAAAAATTGCCTGCTTTCATATTTGCATTTTTAAGGATTGACCCTGTAAAGTCGGCGCCAGCCATATCTGCGCCTTTAAAGTCAAGTCCAGTCATGTTTTTGAATTTTAAAAAGGCGCGTGCACCTCCACGCTTTCCAATTTGAAACATCTTATGTTTTTTGATGATTTCATCGAGTTGGCGTTGAGTGATTCTTTCGTATTGAGGCCCTAGCATATGGATGGTATCTCATAGGTAAGTTAAAAAGATTAATAGGTACAAAAAACTATACGATAAAAAGATATTGATAGCGAGCGTGAGATTATAACTCTTTTAAAACATCCTCTAATACATATCTATGTAAGGGCGTTTGGGGACCTTTTTCTAGAATATTATGGGCAAGTTCTTTTCCAAGTTGCACGCCGTATTGGTCGAAACTATTTATGTTCCATAGGATACCCTGTACAAAAACTTTATGCTCATAAAGGGCAATAAGTTGGCCAAGATGAAACGGTGAGAGTTCATCCAAAACAATTGTATTGGAAGGGCGGTTTCCTTCAAATACACGGTGAGGAGCATTATCAGCTTCTGCGAGTGTTTTCCCATTCATTAAAGCGTCTGTTTGTGCAAGCCCATTGGCAAGGAGTTTTTTATGATGATCTTTATTTCCATTATAAGATTTTTTGATAAGGATGAAATCAGAAGGAATAATAGATGTGCCTTGGTGAAGAAGTTGATAGAAAGCATGTTGTCCATTTGTTCCAGATTCTCCAAAAATGATAGGACCTGTAGGATAATCAATAGGGTTTCCATCCCGTGTTACTGATTTTCCATTGGATTCCATATCCATTTGCTGCAAGAAAGCAGGAAATCGATGAAGGTTTTGAGCATAAGGTAATATGGCATGGGCATTCGTATCCCAAAAATTTCGATACCAAATTCCAAGAAGGCCTAGAATAATAGGCATATTCTGATGTAAGGAGGCTGTTCTAAAATGTTTGTCCATGGCATAAGCGCCATCTAAAAGCGCCCTGAAGTTTTCAAATCCAATAGATAGACAGATAGAAAGACCAATGGAAGAGTGAAGGCTATAGCGTCCTCCTACCCAATCATTGAAAGGGATCATATTTTCTTCAGGAATTCCAAATTCCATAACAGAATCTTTGTTTGCAGCAAGTGCAAAGAAATGTTTTGGAATATCTTCTTCTGTGCAGGAAGAACTATTCAAAAACCATTCTCGTGCTGTATGAGCATTCGTCATGGTTTCTTGTGTTACAAAAGTTTTAGAGGCAATTAAAAAAATTGTTGTTTCTGGCTGGAGGTGTTTTAAAGTTTCATTAATATGGGCGCCATCCACATTGGAAACAAAATGAATTCTTGGTGTATCAGCTAAATGTTTTAAAGCTTCACATACCATATGTGGCCCTAAATCTGATCCTCCAATCCCTATGTTGACAATATCTTTGATTTTGCCCTCTGAGCGTATTGTATCTGAAAGAGTTTTCATACGTTGGAGTGTTTTATAGATGGATGGCATAATATTTTTACCATCAATAGAAAAATCAGCATCTTTTGGTGCTCGTAGGGCCATATGTAGAACAGAACGATTTTCAGTGTTATTAACACGTTCTCCCGAAAATAGTTTCTCTCTCCATGCCTCAAGGTCACATGCTTTTGCTAATGTGACGAGCTTGTCTAGGGTCTCTTTTGTAATCGTATTTTTAGAGTAGTCTAGATAGATTCCTTGATGCTCAAGAGTGAAATTATTGTTCATCTCTTTGAGGGGAGGAAGGGTCTCTTTATGTGCTTTTAAGTCTATCCACTCTGGACGTTGGGTAAGGGAAATCATTTTATTGTTACTCTACATTTGGCAGGGTTGTTACGATAGATGTGTTGTCTATATTTTGAGGCTGTCCAACAAGAATAATGAGGGCGTTATCCATGTCTAAAAGTCGTTGGGCGACAGCCTGTATCTCTTCAAGAGTGACGGCATTAATATGAGTGTCTAGTGTGTCTAAGTAGGTAGCAGGAAGATTGTCTATCTGTAAAGACAACATGATAGAAGACAAGGCGTTTGTCGATGTGAGTGCCAAAGGCATCGAGCCCAAAATATAATCTTTAGCATTTTGAAGCTCATTTTCAGTAATGGGTGTTTCCTTTATTTTATTAGCTTCTGCTTTGATCAGGGAGAGAAGTTTTTTTACATTTTCATTTTGAGTAGATGTAGAAATAGAAAGTGTTTCTGCCCATTCCATTTGTGATAAATGACTATAAATTCCGTATGTAAGTCCTTCTTTTTCACGAATTTCTTCCATAAGTCTTGATCCAAATCCTCCTGCTCCAAAAATATGATTCATAATTTTTGCTGCATAGTAGTCTTGTTCTCCTTGGCGAATACCTGGGAAGATGATTTTTATAATAGTTTGAGGAATGTCTTGTTCAAAAAGAATAATTGTATTTTTATTTTTTAAGGGAGTAGGGACTAGATCCATTTCTCTTTTAACATGAGGGAATGATGAAAAGATAGTATCAATCTTTGTTAGAGCTTCTTTGGCTGTAATATCTCCAGAAACAGCGATCATAAGACGTTCTCTTGAAAATTCATTTTTTACAAATTTCCTTAGATCATCTCCTGTGATGGTTGGAAGAGTTGAGAGTGTTCCACCACTATTTTGAGCATAAGGGTGTCCTGCAAAGGCACGGTCGTTCATAAGACGTGCAGCAATCCAGTTGGGATCTGTCATGCTGTTTTTAATACGACTCATGTTTGCTTGTTTCATGCGTTCTAAAGGTTCTGCATCAAAGCGAGGTTGGGTTAAAGCCAGTTCTAAGAGTTCAAATGCTTTGTTTTTATGGATTGTAAGTGCTTTAAGAGAGCCGCCAAATTGATCCCGCCCTCCTGAAAAAGATAAAGAGATGGAGTGATCGGATAAAGCTTGTTGAAAGGCTTGAGAGTCAAGAGGACCTGCGCCTTCGTCCATCATGTTCGATAGGAGTTGAGTGAGGCCTTGTTGTTGGGGGCGCTCTAAAAGAGATCCCGCGCCTTTGAAGGCAAACTGAAGAGAAATAACAGGAACAGAGTGATCTTCAACCAGCCAAACAGGAATGCCTGAAGGGGTCTTTAATTCTTGGATATCAAGAAATCGATCTGTGTTCTGGGTATTACTTTGTGCCCATGATGGCGCACTGAATAAGATCAAAAATATAAGAATAGTATATTTCATTTCTGTGTCTCCTCTTTAGGAAGAAGGTATCCAGTGACATAGTTATAGGTTTCTTGTTCACCTGTCTTTAGGTATCGGTTCGAAACGTTTTGAATTTGATCTTTTGTTACGCTATCAATTTGTATATCCCATGTTTCAATATCTTTTAGATTGCTTCCTGTAACTAAGGCTTGTCCAATGATTTGAGCTGGTGTTGAAAGGGAGTCGCGTGCAAAAATAGCTGAATTCTTCAGTCGTGTTTTAGCCTCTGATATTTCTTGGTCGGTAACACCGTGTGCTATGAGGTCAGTAAGAAGAGCGTCTATTTCTGTTTCTAGTTCTTGTAAACTGGTACCTTCTGCTGGTGTTGCTGATATCCATAAAGAGGCTGTGCCATAGTTATTTGGAGAATAGGACAAAGATACATTGATTGCTTTTTTCTTTTCCACGGTAAGTTTTTTATAAAGGCGTGTTGTTGCTCCTCCATCTAAAATATTCTCTAAGACCTGAAGAGCAAGGGCGTCTTCCTTATTTTTGTGGAATGATGGAACACGATAGCCTCTTGTCCATTGGGGTTGTTTAATTTGAGACTCATGCTGAGTAACCACTGTCTTTCCTTCAAAATCTGGAATGACTGGGAAATGACGGATGGGAATATCAGTACCTTTGGGAATTACACCATAAATAGATTGAATATTAGGAAGGATCTCATCAAGTGTGACATCCCCCGTGATGACAAGAATAGCGTTATTCGGATGATACCAACGATTATAGAAGTTCTTGGTATCTGTGCTATTCATAGCTTGAATTTCTTTACTCCAACCAATAATAGGGCGACCATAAGGATGCTCGGAGAATAGGGCTGATCGCATTTGTTCATAAAATCGGGCATGAGGGTTATTGTCCGTTCGTTGATTCCGTTCTTCAATGATGACATCTCGTTCTGATAAAACATGTTCCTCGGGAGGGATAGCATGACGCATACGGTCAGCTTCCATTTGCATCACAGTCTTTAAATGTTTTTTAGAAACAGTTTGGTGGAATACTGTTGCATCGTTTGAAGTGAAAGCGTTATCTCGTCCTCCAAGTTTTTGAATGTGTTTGGAAAATTCGCCTGCTGCCAGAGGACGTTCGGGATGATTGGTTCCCTTAAAAAGGAGGTGTTCTAGAAAATGGGCAACCCCTGAATGACCAGTTATTTCCTGCGCCGCCCCAGCTTTATACCAGAGCATATGATGAACAATAGGTGCTCTATGATTGGGGATAGCAATAATTTGTAACCCATTGTCTAACTGGATGCTTTCTGCGTTAAAGAGTGCCGCATGAACAGTTATCGGTAATAAAGAAAGAAGAGAAAAAAATGTTAGAAAAAATTTCATTTTTTGACAGGGAGGGGCTGATGTGGGGGGGGCACATTAGGCGTTGAAATACCTTTTTCCTTGAGTTTTTCAACTTCCTCTCTGGCATCAAGAGTTGATCCAGGAATAGTCTTTTTCTTATGAAGGATTTTATCAATAACTGCTTGTTCTTCAGTCGCAAAAATTTCTGTTTCTTGATCAATAATATTTCGAATATTAGGTTGTGTTTCGTTTGCGCCTGCGTGCTGAAGAAGAGATTCTTCGGCTTGTGTCGTTTGAGTATCAGTAATCACTTTTTGTTTTTCTATTGTGCGTTCGCCAAACAGAGCTTTTTGTGCTGTTTCTTCGGAGGTATCTTCTTGTGGACGAGCAACACCTACCTGAGGAACAGGTAGGCTTCGTAAGTTTGGAGGGATTTCTAGAGGCGCTCGCTTTATAATAGCAAATTCATCGGGGGTATTTCGACCAATGCCAAGCGTATCTTTTGCACTGGAACACCCAACAAGCAAAAAAGTCCCTACGAGAGAGAGTGTGTATCCAGTTAAAAGATATGTTCTTTTCATTATATTACTCGTGCTCTGCCTTGTTCTTTGTACCTTTAGGTTCAATCCATAACCCATGAATAAGTATTAGCCCAACTCCGATGACAATACAACTATCTGCAATATTAAAG
>JAJFGT010000283.1 GCA_021776015.1 Alphaproteobacteria bacterium | reverse complement strand
ATTATTATCTTGTATGACAGAGGCATGGTTTGATTGGGCACAAGAGCATAAATACAAGTACATTTTAACACGTATTCAAGAACGCAATGATAGAAGTCTCTCATCTTTTAAAAAGTCGGGACTTCAGGATGCTGGATCTATTCTAGATGCTCGGGATGGCGTGACCGTTAAAGTTCTTTATAAGAGGTTCGATAAATGACCCAACCTCTTTTATCTGTACAGAATCTATCCGTTGATTTTAAAACACCATCTGGTGTATCGGCAGCTGTAAAGAATGTGTCTTTTGATTTAGAAAGAGGAAAATCTCTAGCCATAGTAGGAGAAAGTGGCTCAGGTAAATCTGTAACTGCAAAAGCTATCTTACAGCTTTTGCCATACCCACTCGCCTCTCACCCCACGGGTTCTATTCTATTTCAAGGACAAGAGCTTATTGCCGCTCCAGATACTATGATGAGAACAATTAGGGGCGATAAAATCAGTATGATTTTTCAAGAACCTTTATCTGCCCTCAATCCTCTTCATAATATTGAGAAACAGATTGGAGAAATTCTTGAACTTCACAAGGGTTTGATAGGGAAAGAGAAAAGAAACCGTATTTTAGAGCTCATGGAAAAGGTTGGACTCAAAGAGCTCTCGCATAGACTCGGCGCCTATCCACATGAGTTATCAGGAGGACAAAGGCAACGTGTGATGATAGCCATGGCACTGGCTAACGACCCTGATATTTTGATTGCAGATGAGCCAACGACGGCGCTGGATGTAACAATTCAAGCTCAAATTCTAGAGCTTTTGAAAGAACTGCAAGATCATATGGGGATGGCACTTTTGCTTATTTCTCACGATCTGCATGTTGTTCAAAAAATGGTTGATACTGTATGTGTCATGAAAAATGGTGAGATTGTTGAGCAAGCAGACACGCGCACACTCTTTTCTTCTCCCCAACATCCATACACACAAAAACTATTGTCTGCACAGCCTTCTGGGGATGCTGTTAAAGTGAATGACAATGCCCCCGTTCTTCTGGAAACAAAAAATCTTAAAGTATCTTTTCCAATTAAAAAGAATTTTTGGGGGAAAACAGAAGAGTTTGTAAAGGCGGTTGATGATATTTCTTTTACTTTGCGGAAGGGACATACGCTCGGAATTGTAGGGGAGTCTGGTTCAGGAAAAAGTACGTTGGGATTTGCTCTTTTAAAACTTCTTAGAAGTGAGGGATATATTGGTTTTAATGATCAAGAGATTTCCTCGTTGTCTGCTAAACAAGTGCGACCTCTTCGTTCGGATATGCAAATCGTGTTTCAGGATCCCTTTGGATCACTGTCTCCTCGTATGAGCATTGGACAAATTGCAGGGGAAGGATTGGATGTTCATCAAGGAAATCTTTCGAAAGAAGATAAAGATTCTCTTATTATTAAGGCTCTGAAAGAAGTTCATCTTGATCCTGAAACACGCCATCGTTATCCGCATGAATTTTCTGGAGGACAACGCCAGAGAGTTTCTATTGCGCGCGCTTTAATCCTGAAGCCCAAATTTATTGTCATGGATGAACCTACCTCTGCTCTTGATATGTCAGTACAAGCCGAAATCGTTGATCTCTTAAGAGAGTTGCAGACAAAACATGATCTAACCTACCTATTTATTAGCCATGATCTGCGTGTTGTGCGGTCTGTTTCTCAT
Organism: Alphaproteobacteria bacterium; assembly: GCA_021776015.1. GTDB lineage: Bacteria > Pseudomonadota > Alphaproteobacteria > Micavibrionales > Micavibrionaceae > UBA1850. The sequence continues at coordinate 1,067 of JAJFGT010000283.1, read as the reverse complement.
GAAATTCTTGTCATGAAAAATGGGAAAGTCGTTGAAAGTGGGACTGTACAGCAAATTTTTGATAATCCCAAAGAAGAATATACAAAGAACCTTATGAGCGCCGCTCTTGATTTAAAGACTGGATCTTCGTAATTCGTATTATCGTCCACCATATTTTTTTATTGTATTTTTACCTATAAAAGTTTAATGTCCAATCTGCGACGTGTCCGATTTTAGCAAGCTCGAGTAGAGCATGAACAAAAGTTAAGGTTTCGCTAGTCAGACACTAATATAAAGAAAAACAGTGTATGAGGCTCTCTAAGTGAGCTTCTTTGGTGGTGTCAATTTTATCATCATATCCATGTGGATTACCCTGTACATGAATAAAGTAACGGAGCACGCTGGGAGCGGCATCGTCGTAGTGTCACTGATTTAAGGTGCTCCGCCACATAAGGAGTTTAAAATGACAAAATCTATGCTCGTGGACGCAACCCACGCTGAAGAAACACGTATTGCTGTTGTTGATGATGGTCGTATTATCGATTTCGATTATGAAAGTAATATAAGACAACAGCTCAAAGGAAGTCTTTTCCTATCCAAAGTAACCCGTGTTGAGCCATCACTACAATCAGCTTTTGTAAATTTTGGAGGAAATCGTCATGGATTTCTTCCTTTTAATGAAATTCACCCAGACTATTTCCGTATCCCAATTTCTGATCGAGAGGCTATCTTGGCAGAACAAAGAGCTTATATGGATACATTAGCAGAGGAAGAGGAAGAAGCAGATCTTGAAGAAGAAGCTTTAGAGAAGGAATTAGATAAGGGAACAGCGGTTCCTCCGGAATCTGAAGCAGATGCTGCAGATCTCGAAGAAGAAGGTGAAGCGGAATCTGATATAGAAGGGGAAGACGCCGAGAAGAAAAAACGAGGACGTCGAAGAGGCTCTTCAAAACGTCGTTCTGCGGCTCTTGATTCTCGAAAAGTTGAGATTGTTGGTGGCGATATTGTAGAGGGAGAGCATACGCCTCGACCAAGTTTGCGCAAAAACTATAAGATCCAAGAGGTTGTGAAACGGGGGCAAATTATGC
>JAJFGT010000282.1 GCA_021776015.1 Alphaproteobacteria bacterium | reverse complement strand
AAGAAGAGGAACCCCCGTTGGGATTTCGGCCTGATTTATAGTTTCTGGTGTCTCTACACCCAAAATAATCAACATGGCTCGTAAAGAATTACCGTGTGCGACAACTAAAACATTCTTTTCTTGTTCTAAAAGAGGCTTTATTTTTTCTGTGTAGTAGGGACGGACACGGTTTTCGACGACATCTTTAAGGCATTCACCTCCGGGGGGAGGTGTTTCATAGGAGCGTCTCCAAATATGAACTTGTTCATCTCCATATTTTTCACGTGTTTCGTCTTTATTTAGGCCTACGAGATCTCCATAGTCTCGTTCTCTCAAATCATCATGTTTAATGAGATTCCATGAGTTATCTTTTGCACGAATTTTGTTAACTTTTGCACCCGCATTTTCTAAAGCGATTTCTGCCGTATCATAGGCGCGCATTAAAGTGCTTGTAAACACAGCATCAATATCAATGTTGGCCTTGTTAATTAATTGACCCGCTTGAGCGGCTTCTTCTCTACCTTTATCTGTTAAAGGGACATCATGTAGCCCCGTAAAACGGTTTTCTAAATTCCACTGGCTTTGGCCATGTCTTAATAAAATTAAGTAGTTTGTCATCGGTACGTTTCCTCATAGATTATACTATTGACATGCGAACCACATAATGCCATGAATGTGGCGCATTACAAGGAATGATTATTGATATTTCAATGGTTGACTGCCGACAGCAGAGTTAATTCCTTCCTCCCATATAAGTGTTAGCTCTGTTGTCCGCTGTCCACCTTGAGATTTATAATAACATTCTTTTGTATGTCAAAATGTAAGACTAAATGACAACGAAAGGAAACTGTCATGTTTAATGTATTTCGTAAGGAAATAAACTTTGGAGGAAAAACACTTATCCTCGAAACTGGAAAAATAGCACGCCAAGCAAATGCGTGTGTAATGGCAACATATGGTGAGACAACAGTCCTTTGTGCTGTAACCGCCTCTAAATCAGTAAAGGCAGGGCAAGATTTCTTTCCTCTGACCGTCCATTATCAAGAAAAAACATATGCTGCAGGAAAAATCCCTGGAGGATTTTTTAAGCGTGAAGCGCGTCCAAGTGAAAAAGAGACACTGACATCTCGTTTGATCGATCGTCCTATTCGTCCTCTTTTCCCATCTGGCTTCTATAATGAAGTGCAAGTGATTACAACGGTTGTTGCCCATGACATGGAAAATGATCCTGATATTATTGCTTTGATTGGAGCTTCTGCAGCATTGACACTCTCTGGCGTGCCTTTTATGGGACCAATCGGAGCAGCGCGTGTTGCGTATAAAGATGGAAATTATATTGTTCAGCCAACATTAGAGCAAATGACAGATGTCGATCTTGATCTTGTTGTTGCCGGAACGCATGAAGGTGTTTTGATGGTTGAATCTGAAGCCAAAGAGCTCTCAGAAGAAATTATGCTTGGAGCGATTGAAGCGGGACAAAATGAATTCAAGAAAGTTATTGATGCGATTATTGATCTTGCTGAAATGGCAGCCAAAGAGCCTTGGGATATTCCTCAAGAAGCTGAAATTATTACAAAACTTGGTAAAGACTTAGATAAAGCCTTTAGAAAAGATATTACAAAAGCCTATGCTCTTCAGGAGAAATCTAAGAGACAAGCGGCTCTATCTGAGGCTAAAGATAAAGCGACAGAGCAATTTGTGAATGAAGAATCTGGGCTTTCTGTTGCGGTTGTTTTGGCTAAATTTAAAAAACTGGAAGCTGATATTGTTCGTGGAGATATCCTTAAAACAGGACATCGTATTGATGGACGGGATACAAAAACAGTCCGTCCTATCGTTGCAGAGGTTGGTGTTCTTCCTCGTGTTCATGGGTCTGCATTGTTTACACGAGGCGAGACTCAAGCCTTGGTTGTGACAACATTAGGAACAGGACAGGATGAACAAATTATAGATGCTCTTGAAGGAGAATATAAACAAAACTTCCTTCTTCATTATAATTTCCCTCCTTATTCTGTTGGAGAATGTGGCCGTCTTGGCCCTGTTGGTCGACGTGAAGTTGGACATGGAAAGCTTGCATGGCGTGCTGTGAATCCAATGTTACCAGATTCAGATGACTTTCCATATACGATGCGTGTCGTTTCAGAAATAACTGAATCAAATGGTTCATCTTCTATGGCAACAGTGTGTGGAACATCTCTTGCTTTGATGGATGCCGGTGTCCCATTGAAAAGCTCTGTTGCGGGAATTGCGATGGGCTTGATTAAAGAAGGAAAAGACTTTGCTGTATTGTCTGATATTTTAGGGGATGAAGATCACCTCGGAGATATGGACTTTAAAGTCGCAGGAACAGAAAATGGGATTACAGCTCTTCAAATGGATATTAAAATTACATCCATTACGCATGAGATTATGACGATTGCTCTGGGACAGGCTAAAGAAGGACGTCTTCATATTCTAGGAGAAATGGCGAAAGCTTTGACACAGTCCCGTTCAGGTGTTCGCGATGGAGCCCCTAAAATGGTTCAGATTACAATTCCTGTTGATAAAATTCGTGATGTGATTGGAACGGGTGGGAAAGTTATCCGTGAAATTACAGAGACAACAGGGGCTAAAATGGATGTTGAGGATGATGGTACAATTCGCGTATCCGCCACAGAAGACACTTCTATTGAAGCCTGTATTCAATGGATTAAAAATCTAA
>JAJFGT010000281.1 GCA_021776015.1 Alphaproteobacteria bacterium | reverse complement strand
TTCTTCTTCTCCTTCACAATAAACAATTCGTTTAGGATCAGCTTTTGCTTTTTCAAAAACAGGCTTCATAAGGAGATCTGACTTATAGAAGAATTGTCTTAGTTTTTCTTTGTAGGCTTTCATGTCTGTAATAGGACGTGTGGCTACGCCTGTATCCATAGCAGCTTGAGCGGTTGCTATAGAAACATCAACAATCAGACGAGGATCAAATGGTTTAGGAATTAAATAATCTTGTCCAAACTCCAACTGCTCATCACTATAAAGGGTTGCGACTTCAGCTGTGGCCTCTTTACGAGCGAGAGCTGCAATCGCCTTCACACAAGCCAACTTCATTTCTTCATTAATTGTTGTTGCGCCTACATCCAAGGCTCCGCGAAAAAGAAAAGGGAAACAGAGAACATTATTAACCTGATTTGGATAGTCAGATCGACCTGTACAAATAACAGCATCATGCTGTCCTTTACGAGCCTCTTCAGGCATAATTTCTGGTGTTGGATTTGCCAAAGCCATAATAAGAGGTGCTTTAGACATTTTTGCTACATGCTCTTTAGTCAGAACGCCAGGGCCTGAAAGCCCTAGAAAAATATGAGACTTTGGAATAGCATCATCCAATGTACGGCAAGAGGTTTCAGCTGCAAACTCTTCTTTGTAGGGATCCATTCCTTTATTCCGGCCCTTATAAATGACGCCATCACGATCTGTAACAATAATATTGTCTTTAGAAAATCCAGCAACAATCAAAAGGCGAAGACAGGCAATGGAAGCAGCACCTGCACCAGAAGCTACAAGTTTTGTTTTGGTAATATCTCGACCTGTAAGATCTAACCAATTTAAAATAGCAGCACCCACAATGATAGCTGTTCCATGTTGGTCATCATGAAAGACAGGAATCTTCATACGTTCCTTGAGCCTAGCTTCAATTTCAAAACATTCTGGAGCTTTTATATCTTCAAGATTAATCCCTCCAAAGGTTGGTTCAAGGGGGGCTACAATATTAACAAATTTAGTGATGTCTGTTTCATCAACCTCAATATCAATAGCATCCACACCAGCAAATTTTTTAAATAGACAGCATTTCCCCTCCATCACAGGTTTAGAGGCTAAAGCGCCAATGGCACCTAAACCCAAGACAGCTGTTCCATTAGAAATCACAGCGACCAGATTTCCTCGTGATGTGTAATCAAGTGCCTTAAGAGGATCTTTTGCAATTTCTTCACAGGGGATAGCTACACCTGGGGAATAAGCAAGAGATAAATCACGTTGAGTCGTCAACTGCTTTGTTGGGACAACTGATATTTTTCCAGGAGTGGGGTGTATATGGTAGCGTAGGGCGGCATCTCTTAGGCTGGCGTTCTTTTTATCTCGTGATGCCGTCATAATTATTACCCCAATTTTAAGCTTAAATATATTAAAATGGTGCGGTCGAGAAGACTCGAACTTCCACGGACAAATAAGTCCACAGCGACCTCAACGCTGCGCGTCTACCAATTCCGCCACGACCGCACACTGGCCTTGCCAGAGACTTTACTCAAATATAAAACCATTGCAAGAAGAATTGTAGAGTCATTATTAAGAGGTATTATAATGAGCATTACGTTATAGTTTATTTTTTTGTGCATAGATATGATAGATCTAAATTTATATGATAGTTGAATGGAAAATAACAAAAGAACCTGTACTTTATCCTGAAGCTTTGTCCTTTATGGAAGAGAGGGTGAGCCTCATTCATAAAAAGGCTCATGCAGGATTAATTTGGGGCCTTGAACATCCTTCTTTGTATACAGCAGGCACAAGTGCAAAATTAAGAGACCTTATATCCCCTCAATTCCCTGTTTTTGAAACGGGGCGAGGGGGGCAATATACTTATCATGGGCCAGGTCAGAGGATCTATTATTGCATCCTAAATCTTAGAGAACTTTTTGAAACGCCCGATGTAAAAAAATATATATGGAAGTTGGAAGAATGTATTATTCGGACACTTTCTCATTTTAAGATTCAAGGCGAACGCAGAGATGGACGTGTAGGGATTTGGGTTATCTGTGCTGATGGCACAGAAAAAAAAATTGCAGCTATCGGCGTTCGCATTCGGCATTGGGTAGCCTATCATGGTGTCTCCATTAATTTAAACCCTAATTTATCCCATTTCTCAGGAATTGTTCCCTGCGGATTATCTGACTATGGTGTGACCTCTTTCAAAGATGTTGGTGTGCCAATTACTGAAGAGAAATTTGATAAGGCTTTTAAAGAGAGTGTCTATACTGTTTTTAATCTGCAACCAACGACTTTTCCAAAAACAAAGAGTGTAGATTCTCAGTAATCAGATGAATATCTTTTTTTAACTGAGCAAAATGTTGTATTTTTCTCAATGTTTCTTCATTCATATAGAGGCTACGATTGATTTCAATTTGTAGGCTATGCTGATGATTTGCAGGATTTCCTGTTTTTTGAATAAGAACTGAACCTTGATAAGGATTATTGATCGCAACACAGTAACCTAATTTCTCTATCATATCTTTTATGTATTGAAGAATATGAGGAGAACAGGTTGCTCCAAATCTATCTCCTAATACAAAATCAGGGAAACGTCCCCCATTTTGATGAAACGGCTGATGAGAGGGAAATGAATGACAGTTGATATGCAAAACATGTCCATGATCCCGTCTTAAGTCAGAAAATTCTTTCATAAGAGCTCTATGATAGGGGGCATAAAAAGCATTAATGCGTCCTAAAATCTCCTTTGAGGAAAGCTTGTCACCATAGATGAGTACCCTCTCATGCCCACGAGTAAATACAAGCCCAACTCCATGCTTTGCTCTTCCCTTTGTAGAGATAGCTCCTGACCATGTATCAGAAAGAATTTCTGAATCTATATCTTCAAGGGAGCGATTAAGGTCAATATAAGAGCGAGGAAACTCTGCCCTTAAAAAGGTATAACCATACTGAGGAACATCACAAAAAAGTTCCTCAACATATAAATCAGAGAGTCTATCCAACGCATATTGGGGACAAGAAAATTTAAAATCATCAGGATAAAGAGATCCACTGTGAGGGGAATCAAATAAAATAGGGTAAGATACGTCTTGAGGCTTGAAAAGCGTGTAAACCCCCTTTAATGATGAAGTGTGTGTGTCCATAGAATCTATTGTGATTTAAAACACAAGAAAAGGTAAAGAAAAAAATGCATGATCTAAGATTTATTCGTGAAAATCCTAAACAATTTGATAAGGCTATGGAGCGCCGTAAGTTGTCGGAGCAGTCTTCAGAAATCCTAAAAATGGATGAATCTCGTCGAGCCTTACAAACAGAACTTCAATCTTTACAACAAGCTAGAAATGAAAAATCAAAAGAAATAGGTCAAGTAAAATCTCAAGGTGGTGATGCTAAAGCTGTAATGGATGAAGTTTCTGTCCTTAAATCTAAAATGGCCGACTTAGAAGAACAGGAACGAACCATAGCCTCTTCTCTCAACCAACATTTGGCAGGGCTCCCTAATATCATGTTTGATGATGTTCCCGATGGTGCTGACGAAGATGAAAATATAGAGCTTCGTAAATGGGGAAAGCCTCAGGATGTTAAAATTCCAGAACATTATGAAATTGGAGAATCCTTAGGATTGATGGATTTTGAAACAGCGAGCAAAATTTCAGGAGCTCGTTTTGTAATTTTAAAAGGAGCTTTAGCACGTTTAGAGAGAGCCTTAGCACAGTTTTTTCTGGATACGCATACGGCTGAGCATGGATATACTGAAATTAGCCCCCCTCTATTGGTAAATAGTAATGCAATGTATTGGACTGATAAGTTACCTAAGTTTGCCGAAGATTCTTTTAAAACAGAAGGCCAAGATAAATGGTTAATTCCTACGTCTGAAGTTCCATTAACAAGTATTGTTGCAGAGTCTATTGTTGATGAGGGAAGTTTGCCGCGTCGTTATACGGCCTTTACACCATGCTTTAGATCTGAGGCAGGTTCAGCTGGGCGTGATACACGTGGTATGATACGCCAACATCAGTTTTATAAAGTTGAGATGGTGAGTATTGTTAAACCAGAAGATAGTGTTGAAGAACATGAGCGTATGACAGCATGTGCAGAAACAATTCTTAAAAAGCTAAATCTCCCTTTCCGATCAATGATGCTTTGCTCGGGTGACACTGGATTTGGTGCAAAGAAGACATATGATCTTGAGGTTTGGCTTCCAGGTCAGCAACGTTATCGTGAAATATCAAGCTGCTCAAACTGTGGAGATTTTCAAGGACGTCGTATGAAAGCACGTTTTAAGAAGGCTGGTGAAAAAGAAACGCAATTCCTGCATACTCTTAATGGATCTGGTGTTGCTGTCGGACGTGCTCTTATCGCCGTCATAGAAAATTATTATGATCCAGAAGATGGTGGTATTTTTATTCCTGATATTTTGAAGCCTTATATGGCGGGCCTCAATAAAATTACAAACTCA
>JAJFGT010000029.1 GCA_021776015.1 Alphaproteobacteria bacterium | reverse complement strand
AAACCAGGACATAAAAATAAGGTTTTAGCTGCTGCTATGGCCAAAGCCTTTAATCAGCCCCAAAGTGACACTATTTGTGGGCAGATGTTCTTGTCTGGTGTGGAAGAAAACGTTACAAAAAACTGTATTCTTGCACAGAACTAGAAGTACCTATTTCATAAATATATGGGTCATGAAAGGAGCTTTTGAGCTCCTTTTTTATTTTGAGTGATGTAACAAAAACTTTACGTGACTTTTTAGAGATTTATGTTTAAGAATCGTGGGGTGAAATATTTATAGAAACCCTTAAGATATTAAAAATAAAAACTCATGAAATTTACACTTGGTTGGCTCAAAGAGCATCTTGATACATCTGCAACCTTAGAAGAAATTTGCACTACTCTTACGCATATAGGACTAGAGCTTGAAGGCGTTGAAGACCCTGGGAAAATCTATGCACCCTTTAAGGTCGCAATGATCCAAGAGGCTGTTCAGCATCCCAACGCCGATCGATTGAAACTTCTGACTGTTGATACAGGGACAGACACAGTACAAGTTGTGTGTGGTGCCCCCAATGCACGTGCAGGTATGAAGGGTCTTTTTGCACCAACAGGAAGTTATATTCCTGGACTTGAAACAGTTCTTAAAAAAGGAAATATTCGTGGAGAGGATTCAAATGGGATGATGGTGTCTGAAAAAGAGATGCTGCTATCTGATAATCATGAAGGGATCATTGAAATTTCGGATGAATACCCTATTGGCACATTAATGAGCGAAATCTATGGTTTGAATGACCCTGTAATTGATATTGCGATTACACCCAATCGTGCAGATGCAACAGGTGTCTATGGTGTAGCACGAGATCTAGCAGCGGCAGGGCTTGGAACACTTAAAAAATTAAATGTGAGCCCTGTTAAAGGGCAAGGCGCAAACCCTCTTCAAATTCATTTGAAATTTGATGATGCAACAAAAGATGCGTGTCCTTTATTCCTTGGCCGTATGATTACAAATGTTCAAAATAAACCCTCTCCAAAATGGCTTCAAAATCGTTTAAAAGCTATTGGATTGCGTCCTATTTCGGCTCTTGTTGATATTACAAATTATATGACGCATGATTTATCTCGACCTCTTCATGTGTATGACGCAGATCAACTCAAAGGTCATCTTCATGTTCGTCTTGCTCAAAAAGGAGAGACATTGAGCGCCTTAAATGATGTAGATTATGAGCTTCAGGATTTTATGACAGTGGTCTGTGATGAAAGCGGTGTTTTAGGTCTTGGAGGGATCATTGGGGGTCTTTCTACAGGATGCACAGAGCAAACTCAAAATGTCTTTTTAGAGTGTGCTTATTTTAGTCCAGAGAGAACGGCAAAAACTGGGAGAACTCTTCAAATAGACAGTGATGCTCGTTATCGTTTTGAGCGTGGTATTGATCCAGCTTTTACAAAAGATGGGATAGAAATTGCAACGCAAATGATTTTAGATCTATGCGGAGGTGACGCAAGTGATGTTACACAAGCTGGAGATGTCCCAAATGTTGTAACAAATGTTAAATATTGCCCCGATTTTGCAGAAAAAATGCTGGGTCTTGTCATTCCTTTTTCTCAACAAAGAGATATTTTAGAAAAGCTTGGTTTTACAGTTGAAGACGTGGGTAAAGATTCTAAAAAAATATGGAGTATTACACCTCCTTCATGGAGAGGGGATGTTTCTGGAAAGGCCGATATCGTTGAAGAAATTGCACGGATTGTAGGATATGAGTCTATTCCGTCTGTATCTGTGACACGTCAGGATACAGATAATTTGGTTGCAGAAACGCCTCTTTTCCGTCGTCAACGTCTTGCGCGAGCAACACTCGCAACGCGTGGATATCTTGAATGTGTAACATGGTCATTTATGAGTCAATCAGAGGCTCAGTTGTTTGGTGAGAATGATAATCGGAATGAGAAAGGGGATCAAAAGAAAGAGTCCCTTATGATTAAAAACCCTCTCAATAGTGATTTAAACCAAATGCGTCCAACTATTTTGAGTAATCTTCTTGATGCGGCAAAACGTAATACAGATAGAGGTTTTATAAACCACTCACTCTTTGAAGTGGGGCCTATTTTTAAATCCTCTAAACCAGATGGTCAGGAGATGGTTGTTTCAGGTCTTAAATTTGGAAAGATAGGAGAAAAGCATTGGAGTACTCCAGAGGCTCATCGCCCTATTGATATTTATGACGCGAAAGCAGATGCTTTGGCGGTTCTTGAGCGAGCTGGAGCCCCTGTTAAAAATCTAAAAACATCTCCTGATGTTCCTGACTTTTTCCATCCGGGGCGGTCTGGAGCTCTTTGTCTTGGAAAAGATGTCTTAGGGTTTTTTGGAGAAATTCATCCTGCTATTTTAGATCAAAAAGGAATAGAGGATGTCGTCGTTGGCTTTGAGGTTTTTTTAGAAAAAATACCTTCATCTAAGAATAAAGGAACTGCAAAACCTCTTTTAAACATGTCTCCTTATCAACCAATTTTAAGAGATTTTGCCTTTATTGTTGATCAAAATGTAGAGGCTGATACTTTGGTTCGTGCTGCAAAAACAGCTGATAAAAAGATGATTTATAGCGCAAATATCTTTGATGTGTATCGAGGAAAAGGCATTGAAGACGGTAAAAAATCAGTCGCTATTTCTGTTACAATTCAGCCTGATAGCCAGACTCTGACTGACAAAGAAATCGAAGGTATAGGCCAAAAAATCATTGATGCCGTGGCTCAAAAGACGGGCGGAGCACTCAGAGCGTAAAGCATTTTTGAGCTATAGTTCATATTCTACTGGATTATCTTGCCATTTCCCTGTACACATGCGCGAGACATAAAATAGAGAGTGTACAAAATGACCCAGACTTTAAGAAATATTGCAATTATTGCCCACGTTGACCATGGCAAAACAACGTTGATTGATTCTATCCTTCAACAAAGCGGAACATTTCGTCAAAATCAGCAAGTTGATGAACGTGTCATGGATTCAAATGATCTTGAAAAAGAGCGCGGTATTACAATTTTAGCTAAATGTACGTCTGTTCATTGGAAAGATACCAAGATTAATATTATTGACACACCTGGTCATGCTGACTTCGGAGGAGAAGTTGAGCGTGTATTGAGTATGGCAGATGGTGTTATTTTGTTAACAGACTCTGCAGAAGGACCCCTTCCACAAACAAAATTCGTTCTTGGTAAAGCTCTTAATTTAGGGCTAAAGCCTATTGTTATCATCAATAAAATTGACCGTGGAGATGCTCGTCCAAACGAAGTTCTAGATGAGGTCTTTGACTTGTTCATATCTTTAGATGCGACAGAGGAACAATTAGATTTCCCTATTATGTATGCTTCTGGTCGTGATGGATGGTGCACAGATGATTTAGAAAATGGTGCACGTGAAAATTTAGAACCTTTGTTGGATTTGATTGTTAAGCATGTCCCTGCTCCAGACGTAAATTCTGACGCTCCTTTTAGTATGTTGGCGACACTACTGCAAGCAGACCCTTTTCTAGGGCGTGTTTTGACAGGGCGTGTTTACTCTGGAACGGCTAAGACAAATATGAGTGTTAAAGCAATGGGATTAGACGGTAAAACTGTTGAGACATTTCGTTTAACAAAACTTTTGTCTTTCCATGGTATTGATCGTGTTCCTGTAGATTCAGCGCAAGCGGGAGATATTATCTGTGTTGCGGGTATGAAAAAAACATCTGTCTCAGATACAATCTGTGATCTTTCTGTTGATGTTCCTATTAAATCTCAACCTATTGATCCTCCAACTATGGCCGTTACAATTTCTGTAAATAATTCTCCTTTGGCTGGAACAGAAGGAAAAAAACTCACTTCAATTATGATTCGTGATCGTTTGCGGGCAGAAGCAGAAACCAATGTTGCTGTAAGAGTATCAGAAACAGCTGAAAAGGATGCTTTTGAGCTTGCTGGACGAGGAGAGCTTCAGTTGGGTGTCTTGATTGAAACAATGCGTCGGGAAGGATTCGAACTTTCAGTATCTCGGCCTCGTGTTTTGATTAAAACTATAGATGGAAAAAAACAAGAGCCATATGAAGAAGTGATCATCGATGTAGATGATGAATACACAGGAACGGTCATTGAAAAAATGACTCAACGTAAAGCAGAGCTTCAAGAAATGCGTCCATCAGGCGCAGGGAAAACACGGATTATTTTCTTTGCTCCATCTCGAGGTTTAATTGGGTATCAGTCTCAATTTTTAACAGATACACGTGGGACAGGCTTAATGAATCGTCTTTTCCATTCGTATGCACCCTATAAAGGAGATATTGCAGGACGACATTATGGAGTCTTAATCTCAACAGATAAAGGAAATGCTGTCCCTTATGCTCTTTTCAATCTAGAAGATCGAGGTGTTATGTTTGTTGGTGCCGGAGAGAAAGTTTATCAAGGTATGATTGTGGGAGAGCATACACGAGGTAATGATCTGGATATTAACGTATTGAAGGGAAAGAAGCTGAGTAATGTACGGGCCTCTGGAACTGATGAAAGTGTAACTTTGACACCACATCGAGTTATGAGTTTAGAAGAAATGATGTCCTATGTTAATGATGATGAATTGGTTGAAGTAACGCCTCTTAATTTGCGTCTTAGAAAGAAACATCTTTCTCCATCAGATCGAACACTTGCCAAAAAAGCGATAAAAACAGGTTCATAATTAAGAAGCTATATTTGTAAGTGACCTTCTCTTCGGATCGTGATAAAATTCGCCTCTCCATATATAAAAGGATAGAGGAGCGTTCGTGCAGAAATCATCACTTATCATTGCAGGGTTAATTTGTATTTTAGCCACGGTTTGGATTCTGTCTGGATTGTTTTCTAATGAGACCTCTTCTCTCAATCAAAATAAAGTCCTTGCTGAAAAAATAGGCAATAAGCCTATACAATCTGTTCTGGTTCAGCCATTTGTAGCGCAGAGCTTTGTTCATTACCTAGTTGTAAATGGTAGATCTCTTGCCTCTCGTACTGTCACTCTTAAGGCTGAAATATCAGCACAAGTTGAAGAAATCATCAGGCAGAAAGGCTCGATTGTTTTAGCAGGAGATCCTCTTATTGCTCTCAAAAAAGATGATCGCCAAATTCGTGTCAAAGAAGCTGAATATAGAGTTCGTCAAAAAGAGATTGAATATAATGCCGCATTAAAACTTAAAACAGAGGGATTGAATTCAACAGTTCGTGTTGCTGAAACAAGAGCAGAGTTAGAGTCTGCACGGGCAGAGCTAGAACGAGCAGAGTTAAACCTTAAGAATACACAGATTGTAGCCCCTTTTGATGGAGTTGTAGATCGTCAATATATAGAAATTGGTGATTTCCTTGATATAGGACAAGATATTGTTAAAATTGTAGATCTGGATCCGATTAAGTTTAAAGTTTTTGTTTCAGAACGTGATATTCAACCTATTAAATTAGGGAAAACTGTTCTTATTACCTTGATGGACAAAACAGAATTGGAAGGTGTGGTTAGTTATATTTCTGTGAGTGCAGAAGAAAAAACTCGAACTTTCCCTGTTGAGATTAGTCTTGCAAATAAAGATTTAAAAATCAAAGAAGGGATGACAGTAGAACTTTCAATTCCTTTACCTTCAAAAAAAGCACACAAAATTCCTTCTTCTAGTCTTGTTTTAAATGATCAGGGAGATATAGGCGTACGTTCATTGGATTTAGAAAATAAAGTTCAATTTCATCCTATTGAAATTCTGTCTTCAAGGGAGGGTTATAATTGGGTCTTAGGTCTTCAAGATGAAATATCACTGATTATACAAGGACAAGATTTTGTAGAAGATGGACAAGAAGTCGTACCTACAATATTAGAGTTAGATATGAGTACACAGCGTACAGACATACAGAAAGATATGTTGCCGTGATCAGTACATTTATTTCAGATGCTTTTATCCGTAGACGAACAGTCCTGACACTGCTTGCTTTGATTTTGATCATAGGGCTATATTCTTATCAGGCTATTCCTAAAGAATCTTCTCCAGATATCGATATTCCTAACATCTATGTTTCAATGGCTCTTGAGGGAATTTCTCCAACAGATAGTGAGCGTCTTTTAATTCGTCCTATGGAGCAAGAATTAACATCTATAGAAGGTGTTAAGGATATGAAATCAACGGCTTATCAAGGAGGAGGTGTTGTTTTACTCGAATTTCAAGCTGGATTTGATAAAGATACAGCACTAGAAGATGTGCAACGTGCTGTTGATCAAGGAAAAATAAATCTTCCTGATAGTATGACTAGTGAGCCTGAGGTCACAGAAGTTAATTTTAGTTTATTTCCTGTCTTGGCTGTGATGCTTTCTGGAGATGTCGATGACCGTATTCTTATTAAAATGGCACGAGACCTTCAGGATAAGATTGAATCTCTTCCTTCTGTCCTGTCTGTGAATATTGTAGGAGATCAAGAGGAACTTGTTGAAATTGTTCTTCAACCTGCTCTTCTTGAAAGTTATGGTCTCAGAGGGAATGAACTTCTTGATTTTTTTGCTGTTTCAAATCGTCTTGTTGCAGCAGGAAATATGGAATCTGAGGTTGGAGAATTTTCTATCGAGGTTCCTGGAGTGTTTAAGTCTGTCTCAGACGTTATGAACATGCCTGTCCATGTGTCTGGAGATTCCGTTATTAAATTAGGGGATATTGCACAGATCAAAAAAACATTCAAATCTCCAGAAACATACGCCTATATTAATGGAAAATCAGCTGTAGGATTGAATATTGTAAAGCGTACAGGAGAGAATGTTATTGATACTATTGAACGGGTTAAAGACTTGGTTCGTGAGGAAGAAAAATCATGGCCTCCAGCTCTTCAATCGGCTCTTCAAGTTAATTTTATTTTAGACAATTCAAAAAATATTAGAGATATGCTTAAAGATTTGCAGAACAATATGATTAGTGCTGTTTTGCTTGTGATGATTGTTATTGTTGTTGCGCTTGGGTTTCGTTCGGCATTGTTAGTTGGTGTTGCTATACCAGGGGCGTTTCTAAGTGGTATCCTTTTTTTATTTATAAGTGGTCTTACAATTAACATTGTTGTTCTGTTTGCGTTGATCATGTCAATTGGAATGCTCGTTGATGGGGCTATTGTTGTGACAGAATATGCCAACAGAAAGCTGGCAGAGGGATATAATAAAACAGAGGCTTATAAAGCAGCCTCTCATCGTATGGCATGGCCAATTATTGCCTCGACGATAACAACACTTGCAGCATTTGCGCCTTTATTATTCTGGCCAGATACTGTCGGTGAATTTATGAAATATATGCCGTTAACTCTAATGGCTATTTTGTTTTCCTCTCTTTTTATGGCCCTTATTTTTGTACCTGTTTTGGGAAGTCTTATTGGACATTCCAATCCTGATGATAAAGAGCTCCCTAAAGATAAGTCAGCGCCCTCTTCAGATACAGGAGATGTTCGGCAGTTAAAAGGCTTTGCAGGAGGGTATGTTAGACTCCTTGAAGTTCTTCTTAAAAAATCATGGCTTGTTATTCCCTCTGTTATCGTTCTTCTGGTTTTAGTGGTTGTCACGTATGGGAAAATTGGAAAAGGTGTAGAGTTTTTTCCGAATATAGAGCCTGATATGGCATCTATCCTTGTTCATGCACGAGGCAATCTCTCCGTTGATGAAAAAGACACAATTCTTAAAACTGTTGAAGATAAAATTATTGAGATAGAAGGCGTAAAGATTTTTTATACAAATGTTGGAAAATTTGGACAGAGAAATCAAAATAGGGCAGAGGACGTTATTGGTGAAATTCAGATGGAATTTGATGATTGGGATAAACGTCTCCCTGCGAGTGAAATTCTTGAGATCGTTCGTGAAAATACAAAGAATTTGGCAGGAATAAGAATAGAAACTGTAGAGCAAGAATCAGGCCCCCCAGGTGGCAAGGCTGTTCAAATCGAGATTTCATCCCTTTTTCCTGAAAAAATAGATCCTATGGTCGATCTTGTTTATGAAGCCCTAAATGAAATTGGAGGATTTATTGATTTAGAAGATAGTCGTTCTCTTTCTGGAATTCAGTGGAATATAGCCGTAGATCGAGCTCAAGCAGCTAAGTTTGATGTTAATCTATCTCTTGTTGGACAATATGTTCGTCTTGTAACATATGGGCTAAAAGTTTCTGACTATCGTCCTGATGATAGCCATGATGAAATAGATATTGTTATTCGTTATCCTAGAGATGAAAGAACCCTTGATCAGCTTGATCAACTACGTATTGAAACAAATTCTGGATTGGTTCCTATTTCAAACTTTGTTCAACGAACGGCATCCCCTGCAACAGGCGTGATTAACCGTAATAATCAAAAACGTATTTTAACTGTTAAAGCGGATGTTCCAGATGGCGTTAATATTTCTCAAAAAATTACTGACCTGAAACAATGGCTTGAACTGAATTCTCAGAAAATTGATCCTGATGTCAATATTATGTTCAGAGGAGAGGATGAGGATCAGAAAAACTCCCAAGCGTTTTTAATGAAAGCTTTTATGCTGGCTCTCTTTGCTATGGCTCTGATCCTTATTACACAATTTAATAGCTTTTATTATAGTTTTCTCATCTTAAGCGCTGTGCTTCTTTCAACCATTGGTGTGATGCTGGGGCTGTTAATTATGGGTCAACCTTTTAGTATTGTGATGACAGGGGTAGGTGTCATCGCGTTAGCTGGAATTGTTGTAAATAATAATATCGTATTGATTGATACATTTCAGCATATTAGTAAGCAAAATAAGGATGATATATTTGGGTCTATTTTGAGAACAGGCGCGCAAAGACTTCGCCCTGTGATGCTTACGACGATTACAACAGTTTTAGGACTTATTCCTATGGTTCTTCAGGTTAATATTGATTTTCTAGGAAGAGATCTTTCTATTGGAGCCCCTTCCACACAATGGTGGGTTCAGCTTTCATCGGCTATTGTTTTTGGATTATCCTTTTCAACAGTTTTAACACTTATTGTTACACCGTGTGCGCTGTATCTTCCTCATCAAATACGACAAAGATTTAAAAAGCTTTAAATCGAGATAAGTTGATCAAAGAATATGAAAAATAACTTTTCTTTCATTTGTGTTTATGTTATGTCTATGTCTTTATATTTACTTAGACGATAATAGAGAGAAGAAGTTATGAATATATTATACAAATCATTAACTACAACAGCATTAGTTTTTGGACTTGTAGCTTGTAAGGGGCTACCTGTTCAACCTGAAG
>JAJFGT010000280.1 GCA_021776015.1 Alphaproteobacteria bacterium | reverse complement strand
CCATGAATAAAGGATTAGACCGTGCCAGTCGATCCTATGTTTTATTTCTCAATGCAGGAGATGCCCTAGCATATCCTAATACACTTGAAACAATATCTGAAAGCATCGAGCGTCACCCTCATTTTATATATGGAGATTCTCTAGAACAAGATACCAAAGGCTCGATTCATATGAAACGAGCCAAACCTTATACTACAATTTCCAAAGGGCTCTTTACACATCATCAAGCCATGATTTATAAGAAAAATGACCTTCGATATGACCTCTCTTATAAACTTGCCAGCGACTATGATTTTACCTACCGTTACCTTCTAAAAGTTGTCGCACAGGATCTACCGGTTCACTATTTACCTGAACCTCTGTGCCTTTTTGAAGGAGGGGGGATTTCCCAAACATCTGCAAAGCAAGGACGGATTGAACAATATTATATCCGTCAATCCCATCATATGGGAAATGCAAAAAGACTCTATATACAACAAACTATTATATGGGGTTTTCGACAATTATGTCCCAAACTCTATTGGTTCTTAAAAGAGAAAATTTTTTAAGTCAGCGGTCGAGTGTCTTTATTAACTGTCTGTGTGTTTTGAGGAATAAGTTTCATATTTTGTGACAACACCGTCTCTATTAAAGAAGCAATAGCATCATTTACATGATGTATTTCACTAAAATAATGTTTATCTCTACTCGTTTGCAACATTTTTATTGTGGCATCTGCGGCGGAGTTTTGCTGAATGGTCGTATAACCAAAAAACATTTTTTGGAGGTTAGCCTGTAATTGAGAAAAAGAATATATCTTTTCATATACAAATTGAGAGAGATCGATCCGAGGTCTTATTTATCCTATAACAGTTGTAATTTCCGGCTCTTCTTGTTCAAGTTTTTTCAAATCACTCTCTCGTAACTCTTCTAAAGACACGCTCCATGGAAACTTCTGAGGACGTTCACTCAATGGTACTCTTGTATCAATATAATCTGTTATGTGTATCTGATTATTTCCAATCATAGACATTTCAATAGTACTCGAAAAATCAAGTCCACTTTTCTTATCTGTAACCAATATAAATGATATAGGAGAACCCTGATCTGGATTAGCCACCAAAAGATGTGTTCGAAGATTAGGAGGAAACAAGCTCCCTTCTCTTAAATCATCTGAACTATTTATAATCGAAAGATTTGACGGCTGAATTGTTTTAAAAATACGATGCTTTATTCTTAGATCATAGCTTTGATCAGCAGAATTTCTACAATTAAAAATACCAACAATCTTCCCCACTGCTTTAAGTCCTTATTTTTGATTATAAATATATTTAATCTCTTATATATTTTTAGAGAAAATGTCAATTTTTGAGCTATTCTTATAAAAAAATTGACATAGCACATTAAAAGAAACATAAGTCTTTTTTTACATAGAATTATACAAAGGTTAAATATATGAAACATCCCAGCCTCTATCTCGGTGCTCTAGGACTTTTAACGTCCCTATCCTTTAACGCAGTTGCAAATAATACAACTGTTGATGAGAATGGTATTGCACATTGCCCTAACGATTATAGCGCATCTTCTGTCGCCTCTCGTGGTGAAATGACAACGGATAAGGCTCAAGAAATTATAGACAACGCACCAAAAGCAAGTATTGAAATGCTTCCTAATCAAGAAATTGTCTCTCCCCTTACAACTTGCTATTTTGGAAGTTTCAATAAGGCAGGACAAAACGGCTTTTATCATATCCCAAGATGGGATTCAAACGTTGTTTCAGAACAAACCGAAGAAAACAGATCTGTCTCTCAAGGATGGATTAGATATTCTGTAAAGGATTTTCAAAAGATTCAGGGCGCTATGCTCCACGCTTGCCAAAACAAATTTGGCTTAAATTAAATACAATAAATAAAAAAAAGTGGGTCAGTTCTGTTGCGAGGTTGACCCAGACCCCACCTAACCGTGTCTAGTGGCTAGGAATTAATGTGTAGCTACTACCTACCTAGAAAACTAGGCAGCGATAGCATCACCAGTATCACCGGCGAAATTATCATTGGCTACGACTTGGTTATCGTTTGCATTTATAATGCACGGCCCTGTATCGAAGGAACCATCTCGAACGCCGCTAGAGAGTCTTTACTACGTGTGTCGATCCTGTTTCGGCCCCAACACCAAAAGAGAAAAATAAAAACCTATCTTCTCTACTGATGGTGGAGCCGCCGGGCACTGCCCCCGGGTCCACGCCGCTTATTCCACAACAGCGTTTAGCGTCATAACTACCGAAGTAGTAAATTCATTATAGTCTAAAACACCCCTACAAATCCAGCAAAAAATAATACCGTGAAAAGTCGTTCAACCACCCTTAGGAGCGAAGCAACACAGTCAGAAAGAAAATGCAAACGACTATTCATTCTGAAAAAGGATATTTGATCGGATCATGATACTGATAACCCGTCACTTTGAAATCATCAGTTGTCACCCACATTTCAATATCTTCTAACGTTTTAATATCCGGGTTAATCTCTAACTTTGGTGATGGATATGGCTCACGCTTTAATTGAACATCGCGCATCATTAGTAACTGATCTTCATAGATGTGACAGTTCACAAGCCGATGATAAGCAGTTTTTGCATTCTTCCCTGTAATTTGAGCAATCAAGGCAAGTAAAACGAACACTTGAACTTGATTAAAATTCAACCCCAAAGGAACATCACAGCTCCGCTGGTACGACGTCAAATATAGATCATCACCCAACAGAGAAAATGTGTGCGTATGCATACATGGTCTTAAACAGCCAAGATGAAACTCTCCTGGATTATAAAAAGAAAGAATTTCTCCACGATCGTCAATTCCATTCGTTAAATTATCAACTAGCTTTTTAAGCTGATCGATACTTCCCCCATCAGGTTTTGCCCATCGACGTCCTTGCACGCCATAGACTCGCCCCATATCATCTTCCCCCTTACGGTTTGGATTATCGAGCCAAGCCTTTGTTTGATTGGCATTCGCATTCCAAGTATTACAACCAATCTCTCGAAATTGCGCCGCATTATCATAACCACGTAAATACCCTAAAATTTCAGCAATTGCCGCCTTATAAAAACTTTTCCGTGTCGTCACCAAAGGAATTTGATTATTGGCAACATCATACTCAAGAGACGCATCAATAACAGTAAGGCAACGCTTTCCAGTCCGTTTATTTTCCACCCAAACGCCCTCGTTAATGATACGACGACAAAGATTAAGATATTGTTCCATTTATAGTTCCTACTGCATTGATAGAGTGTTTTTTTGCTGATTTCACCCTGACAAGGTGTTGACTATATTCAAGTTCTATTTAGGATAATTGTCAACTGGTAAACACTAATCACCACACAGAAAAGGGTCACCATAGTATGACGCACCCCTCTATCAAAATCGCTGCCATTGTCGCCATGGCAAAAAATGGATGTATCGGTGATAAAAATGATTTGCCGTGGCATATCCCTGAAGACCTAAAGCACTTTAAGGAAAAAACATCAGGTAAACCCATCCTTATGGGACGTAAAACATTTGAGTCTATTCTTGATCGTATTGGCAAGCCTCTTCCCAAACGAAAGACTTATATTATCTCACGCTCTGGCTTTGACTATCAGCATCCCGATGTGTCTATCTGCGCGTCCTTTGATATGGCATTAGAAATGGCAAAAGATCACGCCAAAGCACATCACATTCATGAAGTGATTATTGGAGGAGGGACTCAAATTTATGAGTTAGCTCTTCCTGTAATAGATAAAATCTATCTAACAGAGATTGATCTAGAAGTTAATGGTGACAGCTTTTTTCCAGAACTTTACATCACATATTGGACATAAATCTCTATCAAAGATTATGAAGGCACCCATTCTTATTCTTTTCTCGAACTTCAAAGAAAAAACTAAGATATTGTCCAAAAAAATACTCACGAGGTTTCTCTCGTGAGTATCTATAAAACATTATTTTTTACTTTCGATTGAAAGCTCTAGTCTTGTGATGCTCCAACAAAGTGAAGAATATATTGGAACATAGCAACAAAGCTAATATATAGGTTAAGAGCTGCCATCCATGCCATACGGCTATTGGCTTCATCTCCATAATTAGGGCTATACATCTCTTTCATACGTTGAGTTTCCCATGCTGCCAATCCACCGAAGATAAGGATTCCCGCAGCAGAAATAACATTCAACATCAGAGAAGATTCTACAAACATATTCACAACGGACATGATAAGAAGCCCAAACATTCCTATGATTAGAAATGTTCCCATGCCATCAAGATTTTTCTTTGTGGTATAACCAAATAGGCTCAACCCTGCAAAAGCTCCTGATGTGATAAAGAAGGCACGTGCAATATCAGTTCCTGTATAAGCAAGGAAAATCACTGAAAAGCTTAATCCATAAAGCACTGAAATCAGCCCAAAAGAAAATTTCAGTTTACTGGCAGGCATTGTTGATGGATTAAATCCAAACAAAAGCACAACCAAAGGAGAAAATATAATTCCGTACATCAAAATCTTATTCGCAGCAATAACATTTACCATGCCCGTAGCTGCTGTAAGATAGGCGACAATTCCTGTAATAAAAATACCGACTGTCATACGACTATAAATGCTTGTCATGTGTGAACGAAGACCTTCATCATAAACTCTTCCTTGAACACTCGAAGCTGTATCAAAACGATTCGGTTGCATTACTATCTCTCTTTCTTTAA
>JAJFGT010000279.1 GCA_021776015.1 Alphaproteobacteria bacterium | reverse complement strand
ACCCATATAGGGTCTGACATAAGCTTTAAACAGACGTTTAATAATAGATAAAGAATGCTCTTTAGATTCTTCGGAGGATGACATCAACACGCCTCCACACTAAAGTTTTCGTTTTCTTAAAGGTTTCTTTTTGATTTCCCCTGGTTGCAAGCGTCGTCTGTGCTTACGGTCAGGAAGCGCTTTCCCCCAAATTACACGTGGGATAAGGTAGGTAGGCTGTGTATTATATTGCCCAATCAAAATATTAAGAGCTCGATCAATCTCGGCAGGGTTTGTAGCTTTTTTAAAGGAGCCATAATGCATCCCTTTTTGAACCAAACAAGTGTCAATGCCTGCCATATTTGCACCAATCATATCATGAGCCATTGTATCTCCGACCATTACAGCCTGCCCAGGGAAAATCCCTTTCTCTTGAAGCACGTCAATACATTCCTGAAAGACGGGTTTATAAGGTTTTCCTATAGAGTAAACAACGGCCCCATATTGGCGTAATTTACGATTAAGAAGCCCAATTCCCATCAAATAGTTTGCCGAAAGGAGGCTTCGACTATCAGGAACAGCAAAAATTGTTTTTGTTCCATATTTTACAATATCTTTTAGAACAGGCTCTAGATCTGATACGGGAGAGCTAAGCTTGTCCCAACCTGTCATCAATACAAAGTCAGCGTCTTTAATATTATCAACACGTTCTAGATCAAGTCCCTGCATAAAGCTATGAGGCTCACCCGAATGGAAGCTATAAAATTTTTGTCCAATCTGATCAAAGACACCGTAACCAGACTGTGCTTCCAACCCACTAGCGATGACTTCCCCAACTGTGATTGTTCTATCATAGAGACTTGGACCAATTCCTGCTTTTTTAAGGAACGCCTTATTCTCTTTCTCACGTAAATCAGAGTTGGATATTGTAATAATATATTTGTTACGACTTCTGAGCTCTTTTAAACATTCGATGACACCGTCAAAAGCTTTCTTCTCATCATGAAGAACGCCTCTTTGGTCAAAAATGATCGCCATATAGCCATCTGAAATATCTGACAAACCTTCGCAAAATTTTGTTTTTGGCATAATGATTTTCTAATTAAAAGGGATCGAAAATTACAATAATATTTATAGACTAACTTGCGAAGTGTACCATTCTCTAAAAATTTGTCATCCCCTCATACGAGAAATATATTCTTTGAGATCTTTTCTAATTTCAGGCAATAAAATATACATCGCCAAAACATTAGGAATTGCCATCAAAAACATAAGGGATTCAGAGACTCTCACAACATTTCCAATTTCAAGTGAGCACCCCATTACAATAAAGGCAAGGAAAACAACTCTAAAGGAAAGAGTCACTATTTTTTTATTTCCTAACAAATAGATCATAGCTTTTTCAGCATAATAAGACCATGTGATCAATGTTGAATACGCAAATAAACAAACAGATATCGCCAAAAGAATAGGAAAGAAAGAAAGATCTTCTCCAAAAGCTCTGGAGGTTAGGGTCACACCTTCCAAGCCGTCAGAATCATGATAGGCTCCCGTAATGACAATAACGAGCGCTGTGATAAGACAGATTACAACAGTATCAATAAAAGGCCCCATCATCGCAGCAAAACCTTGCTGAATATGAGATTCTGTTTTTGTTGCTGCATACACAATAGCCGCTGTCCCCAGACCTGCTTCATTAGAAAAAGAGGCTCTCTTAATGCCTTGGATCATCGCTCCAATTAAGGCTCCTATTCCAGCTTCTGGGGTAAAGGCTTCTCTAAAGATAATACCCAATGCATGAGGAATCTCCGTAACATTCATAAAAATCACAATGAGCCCTGCCCCTATGTAGAGGATTACCATAAAAGGAACAAGCTTTGCCGTAACTTTTCCGATGGAGCGAACGCCCCCTAGAGTAACAATTCCTGTTAAAAAAGCGAGAATAAGACCAAAGACCCAGCCTTGACCATAGAAGAAGCTCCCTTCTCCTCCTGTGACATTTAAAACTTGCTGATAGGCTTGGTTAGATTGGAATAAATTTCCACCTCCAATGGCACCCCCTACACAAAAAATAGCAAATAAAATAGATAAACAAATGCCTACACGAGACAGGTTGAGCTTCTCAAAAGCTGGCTTAATGTAGTACATAGGGCCACCAAAAACTTCACCTTGCCCGTCAGCGTTTTGCCTATATTTAACACCAAGAGCCACCTCCATAAACTTAGAAGACATTCCTAAGAATCCCATAACAACCATCCAAAAGACAGCCCCTGGGCCTCCAACGGAAACGGCAATCGCAACCCCTGCAATATTACCAAGCCCCACAGTTCCTGATAAAGAGGCTGTTAATGCCTGAAAACTAGTAATTTCTCCCGCATGTCGTTCTCCATCATATTTTCCACGAAGGACATCAATGGCATGTCTAAAAAAACGTAAATTGATAAATCTGAAATAAATAGTCAAAAAGAGAGAAGCACATGCCAACCATATAAGGATAAGGGGTAGGTTTTGCGTGACACCATCCATCTGAATAGGAAGGGAATAAAAAACAATAGGCTCTATATAATCTGCCATCACAGAAAAATAACAGTCGACAAGTGCGTCAAATGTTTTAGAGATCATATAGCAGGATGGGTCTTCTGGGGGAAGGATAACTCCAGACATAGCTTAGTTTCTTTACCTATAAAAATATATTGCAATAAGAAAACTCAGTATTAAAGGTATCATCTTGTATTGTAAAGATCCCTGTTAATAAGTACACAGCTTTCATTTAATTTTTCTTTAATATTATTTAAAATAATATACCAATAATTCCATAAGGAAAGAATTTCAGAATAACCAATACAGGATATTATAATGACATCTTCCAATAAAGCGTGGAAACCTAAACCTCGTGTAATCCCCTCTAAATTTACGACCCCATTGGGGCCACACTCCATCCTTGTTCAAAATCATAAATCATTGGGAAGCCCCGTTATTTCTATTGATGGGAATACATACAATCACTTTAGGTCCCTCGCAAGAGAATCCATCTTTCTAAGCAAACCACCAACAAGGCTTCCTCTTGAGGATATAGAGGCGCTCAACTTTCTCTATAATAATACAGAGGGATCAATTAATATCCTTATGAAGGAACATTTATCAGATTCTCTCTCAACTCATTTTAATGGTAAACGCTTTAGACTCTATGAACTTGGCTGTGGGAAACATCCCATTGCCCCTTATTTTGCTAATAATCAATTAGAATCTTATATTGGGATTGATCCTGATCGGCATGTTATAAGAAATGCTAGGAAAAAAGGTGATCTTGTTCATAATTGGGAAACAATTAAACGCTCTCAAGATACATTATCACAGAGCACAGTCCCTTCCGTTACAGTAGCAGTTTACGCTCTTCACTTTTTGGCCAATAGAAATCTTCTTAAAAGAATTCGTCCCTTCATGGGAAGGGATGGGTTTTTTGTCGCCAATCTTTTTCAAAACAGTACAGAGATAAGAGAAAAAACAATTACAAACTATCTCACGAAACTTTTTTCCAACAAAAACATGCCTCATATTCTTCTTAATAATCCTACAAGCCCCATCTTTATAGTTGGAAATAACCCAGATGACAGAACTCAAATTGAAGACTATTCAAATATATTAGAGACAACACTTTCAAAACAGCCCACACTTTCAATAAAGGTCGCCTAGGAAAGCCTTCTATATATTCCGAACACATCTAAATCCAAAATCGGGATTACAATTCACAGGAAGCATCCAAAATCGACATGAAACACGTTGATAATCTTCAGCATTACCCCACGATCCGCCCCTATAGACACGGTGAGTTCCTTTGATAGGAGGAGACAATTCAGGGTCTTTTTTATAGCGTTCAGGATCAAACCAATCTTGGCACCAATAGGCTATATTTCCTCCCATATCATATAACCCATATCCATTTGGATCATAGCTTGCGATCTCTGTTGTGTCCCCAATGATATTATCAAAATTCCCCTTACTTTTATCAATATCATTTCCCCAAGGATATAAATGGTTTTCCAGCCCTCCCCTTGCCGCTTTTTCAAACTCGGCTTCTGTAGGAAGACGATACCCATTATTTTCAAGATGACAGGAAAAACCATTATCTTCATCGTAACATTCTTGAAAACCATCTTCTCGAGATCTCCAGTTACAATAGGCCGCAGCGGCATACCAATTCATATAGACAGCGGGATGATTTCTTTTTCCCTTTGGATAAATTAACCCCTTCCGCCATGTATAGAGATAGTACATATTCATATAACGCTGAACGCCAGATTCTTTTTGCCAAACAGGACATGCCTTTATGAATTCTTTAAACTCTTGATTTGTCACAGGGCAAGCATCCATAAAAAAACTTTCAAGATAGATTTCATGGACAGGTTGTTCAATTTTAGAGCCCTGCTCTGAGCCCATAAGAAAAGATCCTGCTGGTATTTTAAGCATTTTCTCTATGTGTACGTTTTTAATATTCATAGTAAATCCACTCTACAATACTTTTAAAAAATCTCAAAAAGGACTTGCATTTTTATTCTCTTTATGTTTATTATGAAAACGCTTTACGAGCATTGTTGAGAATGCTCAAGTCTTTCATATTGAAAATCGAGTAAAGCTGAAACCGCATAACGTTATCGAGAACGTTGTGACGCAAAACTAAATATCCAGCATGACCAATATCAATCATGCCTGGGTTTGTTTGCAATCGGAACGTTGAGACGTTCCCAAAGGTGGAGGCTACGACGATGGAAACATTATCATCACTAGAAGTATATTTATTATTAGGGTTTTTTGCCCTATTCATGATTTTATTGGTTTGGTTTAAAACACAGAAAGAAACGGAAGCTGATAGTTTTCTTGTTGCAAATCGAAATGTAGGCTCATGGAGCGCTGCCTTTTCAATTGCAGCCAGTTGGGTTTGGGCTCCCGCTATTTTTATTTGCTCTCTTCAGGCCTATACAAAAGGACTTGCTGGAATATTTTGGTTCACTGTTCCTAATATTTTATGCTTTTTTGTCTTTGCTGTCATAGCCCTTCGCTTAAAAAAATTGATGCCTAATGGCTATACATTACCTGAATTTATTTGGCACCGATTTCAAGGAAGCAAACATGTCCATATAGCTTTTTTGATTATTGCTTTTGGTTACCAATTAGGTGCTATTGTTATCAATGCAGTTGCAGGAGGAACATTGCTCCATCTTGCCAGTGGGATTGATCTTCAAATAGCCATGGCGAGTATGATTGGTGTTGCATTAATTTATTCCCTTCTAGGAGGATTAAAAGCGTCAATATTTACAGATACACTCCAAATGCTCATGATTTTGGTCTTTGCTTTTGTTCTTATTCCATGGGCAATTTTTTCAATCGGTGGAATGCATAGTATCAAAGATGGATTGGCTGGTATTACAGGAGAATATTCCAATATTTTTCACCCATGGATTGCCTATACGATGGGGATTCCCATGACAATCAGCCTCATAGCAGGGCCTTTATCTGATCAAATGTTTTATCAACGGGCGATGGCGGTGAGAAAAGAAAATATTTTACCTGTCTTTATACGAGGAGGCTTGCTCTTTGCTCTTGTCCCCATCAGCCTATCCCTATTAGGTTTCATTGGTGTAACATTAGCCAATACGCAAGGTCTTGTCATTGAAGATCCTCAAATGGTTGCTCCTATTGTGATTGGAGAACTCCTTCCTAAATGCGCTTTATACATCTTTATTTTAATGGCATTTGCAGGACTCTGCTCAACAATGGATTCAGCATTTTGTGGAATCAGCGCCTTGGGAAGTGTTGATATCTTTAAAAGATATAAGAATAAAACACCTAATAATAAAGAGATTCTCAAAAGCGCAAGGCTCTTTATGTTAGCAGGCGCACTCATCGGAGGCGCTATTGCCATGATGGAACCTAAATTGCTTTGGGTCTTTTTTATCTACGGTGCCTTGGCATCAACAGGATTAGTTCCAACGATTGTTTCCCTTTTTTGGGAGCGCATCATGGCAAAAGATATCTTTATAGCCATCATCGTCTCTTTATCTGTATCAGCCCCTCTTTCTATCTATGCGAATGTCACTGAAAACCCACATTTGATTGTAATCTCTTCTTTATCAGGTGTCGTTATCAGTGCGTTAGTTTGTGTCTTATCAGCCATAATGAATACACGACAAATAGATTTTAAAAAGGCTTTTTCTCTACAAACTTAGGCTCCATAAAAAAATCAAAAGTGGATAATTAAAATATAAAATTGACATTATTGAAAATAATATATTAAGTAACCACTTTATATTATATGAAAATTATAAATGTGGAGATATCCGTTGAGGCCTATAAAAAGAAAAAAGAAAAGAGGGCAAACTATTGGAGGTAGGTCTGTAGAAATATTAGGAAACCATTCTCTTCTTGTTCAAAAAGCAGGATGGAGAGCTCATGATAAAATCATTTTTCAGGAGCAACCCTATAATTTTTTTAGACATGCGGGTTCAGGAGGCAGATCAATTTACATTAATAGGCATCCGGGGCAACTTCCTCTCAAAGATGTTTTAGCCATTAACACTCTTTGTGATCAACGTGAAGGGTATCATAATCAACTTGTTAAAAGAGGTATGGTAACATCTTTATCTCATCATTTTAGTGGAAGGCCCTTTAGATTATATGAAATTGGGCCAGGAGAATATCCTATTGCTCCATATTTTAATAAAGGAGCATTAAATAGTTACATAGGCATTGATCCCGACATTGTCGCTCGAAAAAGAATCTCAGAAAAGGGCTATTTAACGCATGATTGGAATACTATTACACCAAATAAAGCGCCTAGGCCTCGGGAAACACCATCAGTTGCTGTATCTGTTTATGCTCTTCATTTTTTAGCAAATTCGACTCTTCCAAATAGAGTTCAGTCTTTAATTGGAGAGCACGGACTGTTTGTTGCTAATCTTTATAAAACCCCAGCAGAAAAGAAAACCTCTTCTACTCAAGCATATCTCCATGAGTTATTCAAATATGAGGGTATGCCTCATAGAATTATTAGTGACCCAACGATAAGAAGCAATCAATTCTGGGTTGTAGGAAATAATGAAGATGTCAAACAAGTACATCGCTATGCAGCGACGTTAAAAAAC
The DNA here is from genome assembly GCA_021776015.1 of Alphaproteobacteria bacterium. Classification (GTDB taxonomy): domain Bacteria; phylum Pseudomonadota; class Alphaproteobacteria; order Micavibrionales; family Micavibrionaceae; genus UBA1850. The sequence continues at coordinate 396 of JAJFGT010000279.1, read as the reverse complement.
ACACTACACCAGGGGTGTAGATAATCTTATGTTTTAGGTTCTTTTTTCTCAGCGTTTTCAATAGCAGCATGGGCAATGGATGTAATAAGGCTATTAATTTGACGAAGATCTCTTACAAGATTCATATGCATACCTGATGTATCCAGTGTTTCTGGAACACGATTTGTCATGCGGCGCATATGTGCCTTACTCGTTTTAAATCCAGCCTGTTTAATATTGTCTTTATCTTTAATCATTTTTTGTGCGAGCTTCACATCTCCTGACATGTAAACAGATTGAGCCAGATTTACACTTTTGATCACCATATCAAACAAATCCACGATTTCTTTAAAACCTTCTTTAGAAAAATATCTTTGATTCTTAATCTTTTTCTTAACAACAGGAATTAAATTCCGA
>JAJFGT010000278.1 GCA_021776015.1 Alphaproteobacteria bacterium | reverse complement strand
CATTATATTCTAAAGACTGCCCCTCACGAGAACGGACAACAATACGGTCTTCTTGACGAAGATCAAGCAACTCTAAAGGCTGTGACAATATCGACGATTGGATTTGAAGTAAATCTAAACGACTGAGTGTTTGATCCAATTTATCAGCAGAAATTTGAATTCTAATCCCCTCTTTGGTAATTAAATCCCAACGTCGTTCTCCAATCCATTCAGCCATATCAACAAAGGGAGTAATTTGAGGATAAGAGCGTAAATGTCTTATTAAGTCAAAAGCCTCTGCTTCAACATTTTTCCCAGAAACGATAAGAGTATCTTTAAATCGAGAATTTAATGGGACGTCAATTACATATCCATTTTGATCTAAAAGTACAAGTTTTTCAGAAGACGGAGACTCCTTTAAAAGAACGATTGGCACACGCTCCGTAATCTTTATATAAAGACTATTAGGGGGTCTCCGTTGAATAATTGTATGATCTACCCATTCCAAAGACTCTATCTTGATACGTATATCTTCTAAATCAGATAAAAAGAGAGGTTGTTCTTTATCTATATCAATAACAGACATAAGTATTTTAGAATCAAGATGATCTCGTCCCTCAACCCATAAATCTTCAACCTTAAACCCTGCATCAGAAGATAAAACCAAGGCTTTATGTTCTACCCAGCTCATACCATTATGGATAAAGCCACCTAGCCAAATCCATGTTCCGAGCCATAAACATAGTATAACTGATCCCGCATAGAGCCCTACACGACGAAAAAATGTAAAAAAAGAGCTTTTATTTAAGCGACTTTTCTTTTTGAGGATTTTACTTTTGTGTTTGCGTTTTCGTGACATAAAACAGTTTCAATAAGATGAGCACAGAGTGCATTAAAAGAGAGGCCATTGTAAATAACCTGAGAAGGAGCAATCGATTCCGGTGTTAACCCAGGCTGTGTATTGATTTCAAGTAAAAGCAAGCCTTGATCACCAAGTGTTTCATCATACCTAAAATCACAGCGTGCCAAACCAGAACACCCAATAATATTATACACACGCTCCGCATAATCCAAGGCTAAAGTGTAAACTGACTCAGGTATTTTTGCAGGCAGGGCATATTCTGTTGCCTCATCTTTATATTTTGCCTCATAATCAAAAAATTCTGTCTGGGATATAATCTCTGTAACGGCCTGAGCTTTTCCGTCCAAAACAGCCACCGTTAATTCCAAACCTTGTATATATTCTTCAATAAGTGCGTGTTCCCCAAAACACCAATTTTCTTCACTGATAACCTCACGATTATCGCCTTCTCTAATAATATACACCCCAACACTAGATCCCTCCTGCGGAGGCTTAATGACATAAGGCTCAACGATTGGTGATCCATTTTTTAGAAACTCTTCTTGTGAAATTAGAACTCCCTTTGGACTAGGGACACCCACAGTTGATGCCAAAGCCTTAGTTTTCGGCTTATCCATTGCAAGAGCAGACGCACATACATCTGAGTGTGTACAAGGAATTTCAAGCATCTCAAGTACACCCTGAATGACTCCATCCTCTCCTCCAGTTCCATGTAAGTTATTAAAAACAATATCTGGTTTTGGTGTTAATGATTGAATAAGGAGAGGAATATCTTTTTGGACATCAATAACACGAACATTATAACCAATATCTCGTAAGGCTTTTTCCACTTTTTTACCTTTTTCAAGAGACACTTCTCGTTCTGCAGACCAACCACCAACTAATAATGCAACATCTAAACTCATTTTCATCCTCCCTGCTCTGTAAGGGTTTCACCTATTCGTCGTATCTCCCAGCGTAACATGATTCCTGTCTCTTCATGAACTTTTCTACGGATCTCTTCCCCAAGATCTTCTAAATCTTTTGCTGTGCACTCTCCTGTATTAATCATAAAATTACAGTGTTTTTCAGAAATTTGAGCGCCTCCAACGCATAAACCTCGTCCTCCAACTTTATCAATCAATTGCCAAACTTTTGTATCTTCTGAAAGACCAGCATCACGAAGTTCATCTGGTGATGGATTAGCAAATGTTGAGCCTCCTGTTCGGCTCCTGATAGGTTGAGACTCAGAACGCTTTGCTTTTATTTCCTTTATTTTTGAAGTAATTTTAAGAGGATCTTCTCTGTAACCTTGAAGTCGCGCTCCTATAAAAATAGCATCTTGTGGCGCCCCAGAGTGACGATAACGCATTGTCATCCCCTGAGCTGTAGCCGTTACAATTTCCCCCCTTCTATTAACGTATGTAGCATCCAATAATACGTCTTTAATTTCTGTCCCATAAGCCCCAGCATTCATACGAAGAGCACCGCCAATGGATCCAGGAATTCCACTCAAAAATTCAAGACCTCCAATATTAAATTGAGCCGCCTTAAGAGCAACATTCATATCCAAAGCCACGGCTCCTGCATAAATAATATTATCACCCATATCCTTAATGTCTGTAAAATCTCGTCTTAAACGGATAACCACCCCTCTGATTCCTCCATCACGAACAATTGTATTGGATAAAACACCCATAACTGTCACAGGGATATGAGAAGGGCATGCTTGAAGGAAATAAATTAAATCTTCTTTATCTGCTGGTTTATATAAAATTTCAGCCTTACCACCAGCTCGAAACCAACCTACACTTCCTAAGGGAGCCTGTTCAATATAGTCTCCCCTAACTTCTGGAAGATCATGACGTGTTAATAATTCATTTTTTATATTATCATCAGGCAACACTGAGCAAATGTCCTTCTTTTCCTGAATTTTCTAAGTAGTCCTCAAGTTGAGAAGGAAGATCATAGGCCCATTGCGTACAATCTCCTGCCCCTAAAAATATAATAAGATCTCCAGAACTCGCATGATTTGCCATTAAGCATGGTAAGCTATCGATACTCTCTAAAGCGTAAGCATCTTTATGACCATATGCTAAGATACCAAGCAAGAGCTTCTTTTGTAATGCCTTCAATGGGGGATTCCCCTGCGGCATAAATATCAGAGATATAAACAATATCTGCTTGATGGAAACAGGCACAGAATTCTTCCATTAGCTCAGATAATCTTGAATAACGATGAGGTTGCATAACAGCAATCACTTTATTTTCTGTTCCTTGTAATGATTGGCGAGCTGCATTCAAAACTGCTTTGATTTCAATAGGGTGATGCCCATAATCATCAATAATTTTTATTCCATGAACAGTTCCTGTTTTAGTAAAACGCCTTTTCACACCTTTAAAATTGTGAAGAGCTCTTTTGATGGCTCCTTCAGAAATTTTTAGCTCATAGGCAACAGCAATAGCCGCCAACGCATTTTGAATATTATAATCCCCTAACATCGGAAGATGAATATCTTTGATCTCTATATCGGAATCTCCAATTTTAACATCAAAATGATTTCCATCCTGCCCATAGCGAATATTCACAGCACGGATATCAGCTTGGGGATTAAAACCGTATGTAACGATTTTACGATCTTGGACATGAGCAATAAGAGATTGGACCTCTGGGTGATCTGAGCATAAAACTCCAAATCCATAAAAAGGAATATTTTCAACAAATTGACGGTATGCTATTTTAACGTCTTCAAAAGATCCATAATGATCCATATGTTCAGGATCAATATTTGTGACAATCGCAACCGTCGAAGGAAGACGTGTAAATGTTCCATCACTTTCATCAGACTCAACAACCATCCACGATCCTTTTCCAAGACGCGTATTGGTTCCATAAGCATGAACAATGCCCCCATTAATCACTGTAGGATCAAGGTCGCCCTCCTCTAGAATTGCTCCGACAAGGGAGGTTGTTGTTGTTTTTCCATGTGTCCCACCAACTGAAACCGCCCATTTTAAGCGCATCAATTCTGCTAACATATCGGCACGACGAACAACGGGAATTTTCTTTTCTCGTGCCATAACAACTTCAGGATTATTTGAAGGAATAGCTGATGAAATAACAACAGCAGAAATATCATCTGTAATATGGTCTGTAGAATGTCCAATCCAAACATTAATCCCTTTATCTCGCAAACGTTTAACATTCGTGTTGGTACTTGTATCGGATCCCTGCACAGAATAATTGGAGGAATGAAGAATTTCAACAATCCCACTCATTCCGATGCCTCCTATTCCTACAAAATGAAGCATTCCTACATCTAAAGGTATCTTTTGCATTTTTATATTATTCCTATGAATTATCCTGTAGAGAGAAAAACATAATGATACTCAAATGTCTATGAAAACAATTCATAGATAGGTATCAAAATAAGTATTTTCATATCCATCGTATAATGAAAAAGAAATCATTCCCAGCCAAGTGCCACAGCAGTAATAAGATTCCCAAGTTTTCTGGCAGCATCTGGATGCGCACACTCACGCACAGACTCTGAGGCTTTAAAAAGAAGTTCAGGGGTTTGTAAAAACATTTTAAGCTGAGCTTGGATAGCTTCAATAGTAAATTCTTCTTCTGGTATAACCCAAGCACCACCACAATCTGCAAGAAATTTAGCATTTTTAAATTGCTGCTGATCTCCATGATGAGGATAAGGAACAAAGAGAGCTGGTCGGCCAGCAACACTTAATTCAGCAATTGTACTTGCGCCAGATCTTGAAATAACCAAATGAGTTTTTGATAACCGATCTGGCATATCATCAAAGAAAAGGGCACAATCCGCCTGAACATTTATGGATTTATAAAAGTCTTGTGTGTCTATGAGTTCCTGCTGTGTCCGACATTGCTGAGTTATACTCAGACGCTTCCTATTTTCATCTGAAAGAGCTTCAATGGATTTTGGAATAATATTACTAAGAACACTGGCACCTTGAGATCCTCCAAATACTAGAATATTTAAAATAGAGTTTCCGTGAAGTGTGGGGTAGGGTTTTGTAAAAAGAGCAGATATCTCTGGTCTAACAGGATTCCCTGTTACAACAGACCGAACTCTATCTTCGCTTTCAAGGCCATCCTCTTCTTCTGAATCTAATTTTAATGAAAGGGCAATACGAATGGCTTTTGGAGCAAGGTAACGATTGGCCTTACCAACAATCGCATTTTGTTCATGTAAAAGAGTTGGAATATTTTTATGCTGCGCGGCTAAAACTGCTGGTACAGAAGGATAGCCTCCAAATCCAATAACAACCGTTGGGGCATAGTTTTTTATGAATATACGGGCTTTAATATAACCTTTGAGAAGACTCAAGGCTCCTAAAATTTTCCCTTTTAAACCTCTTCCTGTAAACGTTCCAGATGCAAGTACAGTATAATCAAATTGCCCCTGAATATAGGATGCTCCACGACGGTCTGTTGCAAAATGAACATTATATCCTCGAGACTCTAAATCATGTGCCAACGCAATTGCTGGAAAAACATGCCCTCCGGTGCCTCCACTACTTAAAAGAATTTTAATAGGTATATCATCTGCCATAATTTTTTTCTAAAAGCTTTTTAAACTGTTTAAACAGGACGAAATTCTAATGATAAGATTTTTTACGTACAATCCTTGTTTGTTTTTTATGTCGCGTTAGAGATAACACAGCCCCTATTGCAAATCCAATAGATAAAAGCGAGGTTCCTCCATAACTAATAAAAGGAAGGGTCATGCCTTTCGCAGGTAAGAGATGTAAGGATGATCCCATATGAATAAGAGCCTGTAATCCTATCATGGTTAAAATTCCACCACAGGCAAGAATGGAAAACATATCTTCAGATTCTTCTATTTTTCGAAACCCATGCATCACAATAGAAAGGTAAACGCCAGCTAATAAAAATGTAAAGAGAAAGCCTAACTCTTCTCCTGAAACAGCGAAAATAAAATCGGCATGAGCATCGGGTAAAGTTAGTTTAACTGTTCCCTGCCCAGGACCAACTCCTATAAACACTCCTTCTCGAAAAGACTCTAACGATTTATCTACCTGATAAGTATTTCCACTCGCTGGATTTAAAAAACCATCTATACGATGCTGTACATGATCGAAGCTATTGTAAACAACAAAAAGTGCAAAAACACTTATAACACCGACCAACATTAAATATTTAAAACGACATCCTGCTAAAAAAATTTGTACTCCAAAAATACAGGTGACCACAAATGTCATTCCAAAATCAGGTTGCATCATAAGAAGTAAAACAACGAGACCAAAAAGTCCTACAGCATATAACTCACCCGGTATATTTTCTTTTTCTTTTTGAAGGGAAATTAACCGAGCGACTACAATAGCAAAGGCGGGTTTAACAAATTCACTCGGTTGAAATGAGAATCCAAACACATGAATCCATCTGTGAGCACCTTTGATTTCCATACCAATAAAAGGGAGCAAAGCCATCGCAAAAAGTCCTAGAACAAGGATAAAACTCGCAATTCTCCAAAGTCCTTTCGGGGATAAAAAAGACATAAATATCATAAATGGAAATGCTATAAAAAGAATTACAATATGATGGATTAAAAAGTAATTTTCAGACAATCCAATTCTAAGTGCAACAGAAGGACTTGCCGCTGCTACAAGGACAATACCATAGATCATGAGAACACCGACAAGCGACAACATCGTTCGATCAACTGTCCAAAACCATGTCCCCAACAAACTTCTATCTGTCCGCGATAAAAAACTCATATACCCTTGCCCTACTTACACCCTATCTACGTACTCAAACTTAATCTTCTATTATCGTAATTTTAATGTCGCAAGCCCAATCAACGCTAAAATCATCGCAATAATCCAAAAACGAATAACAATTGTTGGCTCAGACCATCCTTTTTTTTCAAAATGATGATGAATGGGTGCCATACGAAAAACACGTTTTCCTGTAAATTTATACGAGGTGACCTGAATAATTACAGAAACCGCTTCCAAAACAAAAAGTCCTCCAATAATAGCAAGAACAAGTTCATGTTTTGTTATCATCGCAATAATTCCCAAAAGCCCCCCCATTGCTAAAGAACCTGTATCACCCATAAAGACCTGCGCAGGAGGCGCATTAAACCATAAAAAACCCATAGCAGCTCCAACAACTGCTCCACACACAATTGCGAGTTCTCCTGTCCCCGCCACGTAAGGAATCTTAAGATATTCAGAAAAAACTACGTTTCCTACCAAATAACTGATGAGCCCAAAACACGCACAAGCAATGGCAATGGGAACAATTGCAAGCCCATCTAAACCATCTGTAAGATTTACTGCATTGGCAGAACCAATAACAACGAGCAGAACCCATACACCAAAAAACCATCCCAGATTGATAAAGAAATCTTTAAAGAAAGGAATTGCTACATGTGTGTTGATATCAGAAGGAAGCTCCTGATTAATACCAATAGTAACCACTGCCACAATAATAATTTGAGCAATCAGGCGTATTTTTGCAGAAACCCCATCCGTAGAACGACGTGTTAGTTTTGCATAGTCATCTGCAAACCCGATTAAACCAAATCCAATCATCACCGCTAAGGCATACCATACAAAGCTATTGCTTAAATCAGCCCAAAGAATTGTTGAAAGAGAGACAGAAATAAGAATCATCAAGCCCCCCATTGTTGGAGTTCCTGCTTTCTTAAAGTGGCTCTCTGGTCCATCTTGGCGAATAGGTTGACCTTCTTTTTGTTTTGATTTCAGCCAAGCAATAATTTTAGGACCAATAACAAAAGATAAAAAAAGCGCTGTTATAATTGCTCCACCTGTTCGAAAGGTCAAATATCTAAACAAATTTAAAATCTGGATGTCTTCTGCAAACGGGACAAGGAGATTATAAAACATTATGTTCTTTCTTTTGTTTAAGTTTATGAGGAAGAGCTCTCATCGCTTCTACGACAACATTCATCTGACTTCCAAATGAGCCTTTTACCATGACTACATCTCCAGGAACAAGAACATCTGTTACAATCTCTGCTAATTCATCACTTACATCACAATGAGCGCCTTTATTATCGTTAGGAAGAGCCTCATGAAGAGTTTTCATCAAAGTTCCGCAGGTATAGACAAGATCAATATTTGCAGCTCTTAAAGGAAGAGCCAAATCCGCATGATGTTGAGGAGCGCGCTTCCCTAACTCCAACATATCCCCCAAGACAGCAATTCTACGTCCTCCTCGACCAGGATCAATCAGCGCCAAAACTTTAAAAGCTGCTGTCATCGATATTGGAGAAGCATTATAACTTTCATCGATTAACGTCACAGGATTATTAGCATTCCCTAAATCTAAATATTCTCTACGTCCTCGTCCGATAGGAACTTCAAGTTTACTCATAGCTTCAGATGCCTTTTTTATGTCACCCCCAGCAAGCTTAATAGCTGTTAACGCTGCAATTGAATTCATGGCAATATGCTCGCCACTCCAGTGAAGCATATACTGAATTTCTTCACCCATAATGGATGCTTTGACGCGCGTTCCATTTGCGGCAACAAGACACTCCAAAAGAACTGAATCTGTGTCATCCTCTACACTACTTCGACCAAATGTGACAAGCTGTATTCCGTCAAGTTTTGCCTCTAATTTTAATATTGGAAACGTATCGATATCTCTATTTACAACAGCATGCGAACCATTTTCCATTCCATGGAAAATTTCTGCTTTTGCCTTCGCAATACCTTCAATACCTTCTTCAAAATGCTCCATATGGACAGGTGCTACTGTGGTAATAATTGCAATATGAGGCTTAACTTGGGTTGAAAGTGGTGTTATTTCATGAGGATGGTTCATACCAATTTCAAAGACACCATAATCGGATCCAGCATGCATAGAAGCCAGTGTAAAAGGAACGCCAATGTAATTATTAAAACTTTTTAAAGAAGCGTGTGCTTGCCCCTGACACTTTAGCCCCGCAGCAAGAAGCTCTTTTGTTCCTGTTTTTCCAACACTCCCAGTGACAGCAATAATCTTTGCGGCACTTCTATGACGAGCTCCTTGCCCCAAAGCCTCTAGAGCCTCTAAGGTATCCTTAACTCTCAAAAAAGAAGCATCAGTACGGCATCCCTTCGGGACCTCACTTACAATCGCAGCCACCGCACCCTTTTTTAAAGCATCAGCAACATAATCATGACCATTTTTGATGCCGCACGTCAAAGCAACAAACAAATCCCCTGCTTGAACTGTACGACTATCAATTGAAACCCCAAAAGCTCTCCAATCGGAAGTAACCTCACCTCCTGTAATATTCGCCGCATCTGAAGCCGTCCAAATGACGTCTGATGACATATTTTTTTTGTTCATTTATAATTCCTTGTTTAACTTATTATTACTGCTGATTAGCAACGAGAGAGTGAATAGATTGTCGTGTTTCATCACGATCATCAAAGGGGAGGGTTTGGGCGTGAAAGATTTGCCCTGATTCATGGCCTTTACCAGCAATAATCAGAGAATCGCCCATTTGGAGGGAAGATATCGCAAGGTCAATAGCCTGACGACGGTCGCCGATATTTTTAAAGGAGGGAAAGCCAGCAGTTATCTCAGCGCGAATATCTGCGGGATCTTCATTACGAGGATTATCATCTGTGACAATAACCTCATCGGCTAAATCAAAAGCAATTTGAGCCATTTTTGATCGTTTTCCACGATCTCTATCTCCCCCACAACCAAACACAAGCCAAAGTTTGCCCTGTGTGTGGGGGGCTATAGCCTTAAGAACAGATTGTAACGCATCTGGTTTGTGCGCATAATCAACATATACTGAGGCCTTTCGAGGATGACCTTCAATTTTTTCTAAACGACCAGGGACAGTTTTTAAAGTAGAGAGAATTACTTTCAAAGCAGAACTATCTATAGGAACATCAAGTAAGCCTTGTGCTATTCCGATTGCACAGAGTAAATTATGAACCTGAAATGATCCAATCAATGGAAGGGTAAACTCAAGGGTTTCACCGGCTATAGAGAGCACTAAATCCTGCCCTTGATCTAAAATAGAACGATTTATCAGGCATATTGCATTATCACCAGTTGCGTGAATTCCGTACTGTATCGTTTTTAAAGAATGATGCTTAGAAATATCATTTAAGGTCCTAAATTCAGGAATATCTGCATTTAAAATGACCACTCCATTTTGGTCCAAACAATCCGTAAAAAGACGCTGTTTAGCTTTAAAATAAGACTCCATATCACCATGATAATCCAAATGATCTTGGGAAAGGTTGGTAAAAGCGGCAACCTTAACATGGGCACCATCAAGCCTATGTTGCTCAATACCATGACTAGAAGCCTCTACAGCAAGATAATCAATGTTCCGATTCCACAAATCACTCAGAATTTTATGAAGGCTTACAGGATCTGCTGTCGTTAAAGCCCCTTTCTTAAAAAAGTCACCCGCATAAAGCCCCATTGTCCCAAGACTTGCCGCGTCAAACCCCAGACCTTCTAAAATTTGGCGTGTAAACCAAACAACAGAACTTTTTCCACTTGTTCCTGTAACCATTGCAATATTTGAAGGCTGTGTTTCATAAAATCTTGAAGCAATATCGGACAAAGATTTCCGTGAGTTTTCAACCCAGACAACAGGGACAGCAATTTTCTTGTCTCCCATTATTTCTGTAATTTTATGACGGTGACGCTCCTCTACAACAATAGCAGCTGCGCCTTTTTCAATGGCTTCTGGAATATAATTTATCCCATCTTGTGCATGACCTGATACAGCGACAAAGAGAGACCCATGAGACACTTTCGCGCTATCAAATGCCACCGCATGAATTTCGACTTCCGAATGGGTTAAAGAAGGCATAAGAACAGATAATTTCTTCATTCATCCCCCTTATAACGGATATTCGAAACAGATTGTTTATGAGAAAAAGGCTTGTCTTCTATGGATTGGGGCTCAATTGCTTTAAGTGATACGATTCGTTTTACAATTTTGGCAAAAGTTGGGACAGCTGTCCAGCCTGCTGTTGCATACCCATAAGTTTCTTTAATACCTTTTGGTTCATCAAGCATCACAAATATAACATACTGAGGATCATTCATGGGAAGAACACCAACAAAAGATGAAATTAGTTTCTTACGATCATAGCCATTCTTTCCTGGTTTTTCTGCAGTCCCCGTTTTTCCGCCCACATCATACCCCTCAATTTGCGCTTTCTTAGCTGTTCCATCCGTTACAACCAAACGCATAAGAGACCTCATAACATCTGAAGTCTCTTGAGAAACAATTTGTGTTTTAAATTTTACCCCCTGATTCTCTACCGGCTCTTCCGCAGGAAGGACGAAACGAGGGGTCACCTTATATCCCCCATTCACAATAGTCGCAACAGCACTCACTAACTGCAGAGGGCTGACTGCAATGCCATGACCATAAGATGCTGTTAACGTGTTAATATCTCTCCAAGGTCTTGGATATAGCGGTTTTCCAATTTCTAAAAGTGAAACATCCGGCGCATCAAGAAGACCTAATTTTTTATAGAATGATTGAATTCCTTCAGAACCTACCGTCTCACCAATCAACGCTGTCCCAATATTTGATGACACCATAAACACCTCAGGAAGCGTTAAGACTCGTTTCTCTGGATGATAATCTCTGATCATATACCGCCCTCGTTTTAGAGGTTCGCGTGCATCAAATGTTGCAGAGAGGGGGTTTTTCTGTGTTTCTAAAAATGCTGCCACAGAAAATATCTTAAAAACAGAGCCAAGTTCATAGACCCCTTGTGTAACAACATTAAACTGCGCTTTTTCTCCTGATGAAAGAGGCTTGTGAGGATCAAAATCTGGAAGAGACACAAGTCCCAATACATCTCCATTCCGAACGTCTAGAATAATTCCAGCTCCAGCCTTTGCATTGAATTTTTTAATGGATGCGATTAATTCTTTGCGTAAAGCGTGCTGAAATCGAATATCTATCGTCATACGCAAAGAGGGAATATCCGAAGAAGAAGAGGGCATCAAATCTGTATTTTTTTTATCTTCATTATTTTGGAATAAGAGTTTTTGAAAGCTTCTCTCTATCCCCATAACACCTTTCCCATCAAGGTTACTATAACCCACTATGTGCGCAGATAGCTCACCCTGAGAATAAAGACGTTTATATTCATCCCTAAATCCCAATCCTGGGTCTCCTATTTTTAAAATTTTAGCCTGATCTGATGGTGTGATACCTCTTTTTAGCCAAACAAATCTTCCTGATTTTTGTAATTTTTTTAAGAAAATATCATAAGGAGTATCTGGAAATATTTGAGATAAAGCACGTGCACTCTCCTCTGGTGTCAAAATATATTTTGGATCAGCATAAAGAGACGCCGCTTTTAGTGATGTTGCCAACAAAACACCTTCTCTATCAACAATATCTGCCCGCACCTGCTTAAATTCTGTATCAAGTACAATAGGCACGGCAGGGCGTGAATTTCCTATTTCTGATGCCTCTTTGTTTTCAAAATCTAAATGAATGTTTTGTATGATCATAAGATCAAAAAGCCGAACACCTATGACACAATAGAGGATCAAAAATAAAGCACGCATCATAAGGATACGTGCATGAGCCACCTCTAGAGCCCCTCCTCGCCCTCCCTTGATCGTTACAGACAAGCGGTTTATAGATAGCTTATTAAAGGCTCGACTACTCGCCATGCGCCGCCTCCAAACCGTTTAAAAGTGACTCAAAGCTTTTATCATTCTTTTGATCTTCTATGATTTTATTTAAAGGCGCTTTAGGGGCGCTCTTTTTTTCATGGGTCACATATAATGGTTGAACATATCGTGGTTTTAATTGAGGCACTGGAATCATTGAAACATCATGCACAGGTTGATCTTCAGGATTTGAATAAAATATTGTTCCATCCATAGAACGAACCTTTGTCATTTTGAATTGATTTTTTGTATCCATAATGACATTTTCAAGGCGATCAGGGCGGTTCAAATAGTACCATTCAGCCTGTAAAACTCTTAGGGATTCCTGTTCGTTACTCACAAACTTATCCACAGTACGTATATTATACTCAATCGAACGAACCTTCTGAGAGACAATAAACAGTAGGAAGCCTGTAAGAACAGAACACAAGAGAATAAAACAAAAAACTAAACGGCTCGTCTTCATATTTACTCCTCCAATCTCTCTGCAACTCTAAGACGTGCAGAGCGAGACCTAGGGTTTGATAAACACTCCTCTTTAGAGGGAAGAAATGCCTTCTTAGAAAGCATCAAAAACGGAGAAGAGTAATTTGACCCGATATACTCATTTACTACAGGCTCATAACGCGAGGCTTCAATTCTTTGACCTCTCATAAAATTCTTAACAATCTTATCTTCAAGTGAATGAAATGAGACAACAAGCAAACGCCCTCCTTTTTTCAAAAGGTCAGGCGTTGAGTCTAACAGTTCTTCTAACTGCCCTAACTCATCGTTCACAGCAATACGAAGAGCTTGAAAAGTGCGCGTCGCAGGGTCTAAACCTGATTTTTTAGATCGCGGAACCACTGATCTCACGATATCAGCCAGCTGAAGCGTTGTTCCTATAGGACGATTTTTTACAATCGTCTTGGCAATGCGTCGAGAGAGGCGCTCTTCTCCATATTGATAGATGAGGTTTGCAAGGGCTTCTTCTTTATAGCTATTGACAATATCCGCTGCTGTCTCTCCTTGAGAGGCATCCATGCGCATATCGAGGGCTCCATCAAAGCGAAAGGAAAAACCTCTCTCTGCCTGATCTATTTGCATAGATGACACACCAACATCAAGAACAATACCATCCACTTTCTCTATATTTAAAGCCAATAAATGATTTTTCAAATCTCCAAATGAACCATGAACAAGCTTTAAACGATCTCCATATGAACCAATCCAATTTTGAGCAGCAACAAGAGCTGTTTCATCACGATCAATCGCAATAACACTACAATTTGCCTGATCCAATAAAGCTCGTGTGTAGCCACCAGCTCCGAATGTTCCATCAACATAGATACCTCCATCCTGAGGGTTCATATATTCACAGACCTCTTTAAGCATAACAGGAATATGTGGAGCATCATCCATAGATCCCCCCTGAAGATTCAGATTTTGGAATGGCTAGCTTTTGGGACTGCACATTTGAACGAGTTACTTTTTTACGTTCCTCAAGGCGTTCTGGTGACCAAACTTGAAACTTACGGCCCATCCCCACAAAAGCCGCGACCCCCGTCAGTCCTGCAAAGACAATAAGATCTGATGGAAGCACGACTCGCCCTGTTTCATCGAGGGTCAATGAAACAGACTCTCCAAAAATTGACATTGCTAAACTATCTTGCTCCTCAGAAAACAAGTCAAAATGATCTAGACGATCACTCACCTCATTCATAAAAGAGACATCAAACCCCTCTAAACATTGATGAGTTGGAGAACGAAATAAAATCAATTCTCCTTGTGTCAATGACGCACGAAAGCCGGATGGAATAGAAACCCTCCCCTTCTTATCGATCTTATTGATAAGCGTTGATAGAAACAATGACATCAAGACATTCCTGAATATAAGCTTTGATTGTAAAAAACACAGACATTTCCACCATCGACCCACAAAAGACAAAGTGGTGGATATATATGGGATATCATGGGAAAGCATGGGTCGTCAATTCAGATTCCACTCTTTAGATATTTTCATTCACAAGAAAGATAGAATGAATTCTTCTTTTTTCTTAAAAAAATGAAGTCTCTTTGAAGTTTTTTAAATTATATATTAATTTCCTCTTGACAACTAAACCGACTGGTCTATTCTAATCCTCATGGAAAAGAATACAAAAGAATTATTGCTGAAATCTGGACACGAAATCTTTCTACAAAAAGGATATCATGGGACGGGCCTCAGTGACATTTTGAAACATGCTAATGTTCCAAAAGGCTCATTTTATCATTATTTTGAGAATAAAGAAGCCTTCTTAATTGAAGTTTTAACTCATTATGAGCATAAAATAGAGTCTGTTATCACACCTTTTTTAGAAGATAGAAGTGCCCCCTCTCTCAAGAGATTTCGTTCCTATATTACAACAATGATTGAATGTAGCGAAGATTCATCATGTCACGGTGGATGCCTGGTCGGAAATATGGCTCAAGAACTCTCTGATTCGTCAGAAGATGTACGAGAAAAAATACAAATCTGCTTTAAAAAGTGGCTAAGCGGATTGGAACAGTTTTTTATTCAGGCTCAAGAAGAAGAGATTCTCTCTCAACAATACAACACGGGAGAGCTAGCTGATTTGTTTGTTGATGGATGGCAGGGAGCATTACTTCGCATGAAAGTAGAAAAAAACACAGACTCTCTCCATCGTTTTCTGAACAGCTTTTTAAGACTTTTAAGCCCTTAAATAAGATCGTGTGAACACAATCTTTCTACAGAGCTTCAAGAATACGACAGGTTTTACTCAAAATCCTGACGTTGCGTGCTGGCAGTTATTATTCTGCCATATTTTATAAACTTTAAAAAAGGAAACTATATTATGAAACTATATTATTCTTCTGGAGCCTGTGCGATCAGTCCAAATATTGCATTGCATGAGGCAGGTCTAGAATTCGAGCCTATTGCTGTAGATTTAAATACTAAAAAAACAGAAGATGGACGTGATTTTTATACCATTAATAAAAAAGGCGCGATCCCTGTTCTTGAAATTTCAGAGAATGAAATCCTTACAGAAGGGCCTGCTATTTTACAATATATTGCAGATCAAGTGCCTGAGAAAAATTTAGCCCCTGCCAATGGAACAATGGCACGCTATCACTTCCAAGAACGCTTGAATTTTATTACCTCTGAACTTCACAAAGCTTTTCCTCCTCTCTTTGATGCCTATGGATTTCCAGAAGCAGCAAAACCTGTAGCACGTGAGATTCTAAGACGTAAATTTGCATATGTGAATGAAATCCTTGGACAACAGGACTATCTAATGGGTAGTGAATTTACACTTGCAGATGGCTATCTTTATAATGTTACACGTTGGACAGAAG